>DATGZZ010000771.1:0-8914 GCA_035296945.1 Reyranella sp. | reverse complement strand
CGGGGCCGGGTCGTGCCGATGATCTCGGCCAGCGTCGCCTGGCTGATCGACGTCGTGATCGGCTGGGGCCCGCCATCCTTGCCTTCTAAGGCCAAATGGATCGGCGAGATGCTCAATATTGAACATACCGCGCGGGCACGTCAGAGGTCGACGCGCTCCTCGCTGAGCGGCTTGCGCTCCTGCATGTTGAAGCGCCCGGCATAGATCGGCCGCTCGCCGGTCGAGGGACCAGGATACTGCACGATCATGATTTCGCCGCCAGTGGCGGTGTGGAACTCGCCCTCGAAATGCGGGTCGGGGTGGTAGAGCATCGTGCCCGGCGGGCAGAGCCGGCCATCGATGGTGAACTCGCCCTTCAGGATGAGCCAGACTTGGGCGAAGCCGTGATAGTGCTCGGGATGATGCGCCCCGGGTTCGAGCCGCAGGATGCCCGCGTTGGGCGCCGTCGGCTGCTCGGGTGTGGGATGGAACAGCATCTTGCCGGTTTCGCCCGGCCAGCGGATGGTTTCCCACTCGACCTCGTCGAGATGGCGCACCTGGTAGGGCAGATGATCGCGCCGCGAGGCCTCGCGCCTGGTCTCGAGGGCGGCGTTGGCAGCAGCCGTGTCGGGAATGTGCTTGCTCATGGCCTGGCTTTCTCCTTCTCGGTCGAGGTTGCGAGATGCCACCAGTCGGGCACATCCGATGCTTCAGCCGGGCGCGCCACGGTCATCAGCACGTGCGCCTGGCCGCGGCCGGCATTCTCCGCCCGATGCGGCAATTGGGAGTCGATCACGATGCCGTCGCCCGGCTTCAGCCGGTGCTGCTCGCCGTCGACATGGAACAGCACCTCGCCCGACAGCACGTAGCAATGCTCCTGGCCGGGATGGGAGACCGTGGCCGGCATGCCCTTGGCGCGCGGAAAGACGAGATGGAAGACTTCCAGCCGGTCGAGCGGCGCACCGCCGCCGAGATGGCGAAAGCGGTAGCCGGTGGCGGCGACGTCCTTCAGCCCGCCGTCGGCGCGATGGACCGCGACCCGCGTCCTGGCCGGCGCGCTGGCGCTCTGGAACAGCTCGTGCAGGCCGAGACCCAGCACCTCGGCGAGCTGGATCAGGTTGGCGATCGAGGCCACGACCTGGCCGCGCTCGAGCCGCGACAGAAAGCTTTCGGACAGGCCGGCCTGGCGGGCCACCGCGGCCAGAGTGAAGCCAGCGCCGGTTCGGGCCGAGCGCAGACGATGGCCGATCTGCTTCGTGGCCTGGGCGACCTTGTCCATGCCCGGCAGCATGGCCGGAGCTTTCTCTGTATGCAAGTCCGCTTTCTTGCAGAGAAAGACAACAAACGTGCCCGGATAAGGTTAAAAGGAACGACGAGCTTCTGTCCGCTCAGGCCCTTGGGGGATACGCAAGACAATGGTTACGACGCGACGGTCCTTCCTGGGAAAGGCGGGGGCCGTAGGCCTTGCGTTCGTTTCCGGCTCTGCCTGGGCCGGCCCATCGATCGAGTTGCCCTTGCCCGGCGGACCGCGGGAGCGCGCGCTGACGACGGCCTTCCCGCAGAAGGGCACGATGATCCTGCAGCGCACGCGGCCGCCGCTGCTCGAGACGCCGTTCGAGGTCTTCGACCGCGGCGTCTTCACCCCCAATGACCAGTTCTACGTCCGCTGGCACTGGGCCGTCATCCCGACTGAGATCGACGTCGACAGCTTCCGCCTTTCGGTGAGCGGCCATGTCGACAAGCCGCTGTCGCTTACCCTCAAGGATATCGTCGACGGGATGCCGCGGGTCGAGCTGGCGGCGGTCAATCAGTGCTCGGGCAACTCGCGCGGCCTGGTGCAGCCGGCGGTGCCCGGCGCGCAATGGGCCAACGGTGCCATGGGCAACGCCAAGTGGATGGGCGTGCGGCTGAAGGACGTGCTCGACCGCGCCGGCGTGAAGCCAAACGCCGTGCAGGTGCGGTTTTCCGGCCTCGACCAGCCGGTGGTCGACGGCGCGCCGAAGCTCATGAAATCGCTGGCGCTCGACCATGCGCGCGACGGCGAGGTGATGATCGCCTACGCCATGAACGGCGAGCAGCTGCCGCTGCTCAACGGGTTCCCGCTCCGGCTGGTGGTGCCCGGCTGGTACTCGACCTACTGGGTGAAGATGCTCGACCGCATCGACGTGCTCGACACGCCCGACGAGAATTTCTGGACCAGGAATGCCTATCTCATCCCGGATACGCCCGGCGCCAACATCACGCCCGGGCAGACCGGCGTGAAGATGGTGCCGATCAACAGGATGGTGCCGCGCTCCTTCGTCACCAACCTCAAGGACGGCGCCGCGCTCAAGGCCGGCGCGCCAGCGCTGGTGCGCGGCATCGCCTTCGGCGGCTCGACCGGCGTGAGGGCCGTCGACATCTCGCTCGACGATGGTGCCCGCTGGCGGCCGACGACGCTGGGGAACGACGAGGGCAAGTACGGCTTCCGCCAATGGCAGACCGAGATCACCCCGCCGGCGGGGCCCGTGTCGGTCATGGTCCGCTGCACCAACAGCGACGGCCTCGCCCAGCCCAAGACGATGAACTGGAACCCGAGCGGCTTCATGCACAACGCCATCGAGACCCTTCGCCTGACGGCGGCGTGAGGCGCACATGATCAACGCTGCTCAAGTCGGATTCGGCGCTGCCATTCTCGCGGGCGTGGTGCTGGCAATCATCGGCCATCCCGGGCCGAAGGACCTGCCGCCGACGGCTTCGGCCTCCGCACCGCTCTCGACAAACGCGCCGCAGACCTTCGTGCTGAAATCGGTCTCGGTCGAGCTGCCGACCAGCGACACCACCTTCCCCGGCGGCGCGGCGGCCGACGCGATCAACGCGAACTGCCTGTCCTGTCACTCCGCCGGCATGGTGCTGACCCAGCCCAACCTCGCCAAGGCGGCGTGGACGGCCGAGGTCGACAAGATGATCCATACCTTCAACGCCCCGATCGACCAGGGCGCCGTGGCTGCGATCGTCGACTATCTGGCGGCGACCAAGGGCGCGAAGTGATCGGGCGGCCATCGCAGGGTTCCCGACGCGTTTTTTCCGTAACCCCAACCTGATCACACCCTGCAGACTTTGCCGCGGCCTAATGTGCCCCGACGCTTCATGCTGAGACGATTGGGAATCGTCTGGAGCAGGCATGTAGCCGGCCGTGGGACCAAGGGTGATGAATCATGTCGCGCGACATCGGGCGCGCCCGGGAAGGACTGAACGCGACGCCGGTAACGCCGCCGGACGCGTCGGGCGAGGCGGAGTCGGAGCCGAGTACAGCCAGTCGGCCGCTGGCGCCGGCGCGATCGAACGTGCCGAGCATTCCCGTCGATCCCGACTTATTGCGCTATCGCCACCGGCTGGACCGGCAGCTCATCGCCTGGCGCAACAGCAGATCGGCAACCAGCCTCGCCAACGCCCTCGCCATCGTCTCCCCACCGCAGGCGCCGCCTTTCGAATGGCGTGCGCCCCTGCTCTGGATCGCCTCGCTTGCCGCCTGTGGCGTCGCCGGGTTGGCCGGCTGGTGGGTGGCGAGCGCGCCGGCCGTTCGAATCGGCGTCGAGCTCACTGAGACCAGGCAGGCCCTGCAGCAGGAACAGGACAAGGCGCAAAAGCTCGGCGCGGCATTGGCAGCCATGTGGCGTGAGCTCGGCGACCGAGCCGCGGCGTTGGCCGACACGGCGGCGGCCCAGAACCAGGAGCGAGACGCGCTGCAACAGGCGTTGCAGCAATCGGAAGCGGCGGCGGCCACCATTGCGCAGTCCCTGGCTCTGGAACGCGATGCCCTGCAACAAGCGCGGCAGCAATCCGACGCGGCAACGGCCAGCTTTGCGCAGTCGCTGGCTCGGGAACGGGACGCCCTGCAACAAGCGCGACGACAATCGGAGGCCGCGGCCAGCTTTGCGCGGTCGCTGGCCCAGGAACGCGATGCCCTGCAACAAGCGCGGCAGCAATCGGAGGCAGCGGCGGCCCGCTTTGCGCGGTCGCTGGCCCAGGAGCGCGAGCGCAACCAACAGCTCGAGCAGCAGCTTGCCAGCCGTCGTGACGCCGTGCCGGACTCCGCCCCCCCCGCGGCCGAACCGACGAGCGACAAGCGGCGGACGGAGAAGGCCGATGCCGACCTGCTGCGCCTCATGGCCCGCGCCAACCTGCTGGTCACCCAAGGCGATATCGGCGCAGCACGCATCGTGCTGGAACACGCGGCCGAATCGGGCAGCGCGTCGGCGCTGTTCGCGCTGGCCGAAACGTTCGACCCGGCCGTCCTCTCGGCCTGGGGAACGGTGGGCACGCAAGGCGACGCGGCGCGAGCGGGCGACCTCTATGCCAAGGCTTTGGCTGGCGGCGTCGCCGAGGCGAAGGATCGATTGGCGACCTTACGACGATAAAAAGACGAGTCTGCAGGGAGGATTGAACGATGATCATCATGTCCGGCGCGCGTCTCTTGGGACTCTTGTCGCTTTCGCTAGCGATCATACTGGCGCTGATGCCGAGCCAGTCGGTGGCGCAAACGCGCGAGCAGGCAACGGCGGCGCCCCGCCAGGACCAGCCGGCGACGCCGCGCCAGGATCCAACGGCGCGTCCGCTGAACTTCGGCGCCCAGCAGGACAAGATCAACGCCTGGACCCTCGGGCTGGCGGCCGGACTGATCGAAGGCGCGCCGCTGCGGCTCGCCTCGGAGATGGCGCGCGTGGTCGATGACGGCGAGAACCTGCATGTCCTGCCCATCGTCACGCGCGGGACGACCGAGAACCTGAATTCACTGCTCTACCTGCGCGGCGTCGATCTCGCGATCATCAACTCCGATTCGATGGAGGAATATCGTATCCAGCTTCCCGAGATCCGCCGCCACGTTACTTACCTGCTGAACCTGTTCCCATCGGAGCTGCACATCTTCGTGCGGCCCGAGATCAAGAGCCTGCAGGACCTCGCCGGCAAGAAGGTGAACTTCAACACGCTGGGCACGGCGGCCGCCTATTCCGGTCCGCTACTGTTCAGCCGGCTCGGCGTCGACGTCGACCAGACCTTCATCCCGCACCCGCTGGCGCTGCAGCAGATGAAGAAGGGCGAGAACGACATGGCGGCGGTGGTGTTCATCACCTCCAAGCCGGTCGACGCCTTCCTGCGCGGGCAATGGGAACCGGGCTTCAAGTTCCTGCCGGTGACCTACGATGCGAAGTTCGAGGACTACTACCTGCCGGCAGCGCTGGAAGCGGCCGACTATCCCAACCTGATCAAGGCGGGCGAGCGCATCCCGACCGTCGCGGTGTCGACGGCGCTGGTCTCGTACAACTGGCCGGCCGGCTCCAATCGCTACCAGCGCGTCGCCCGCTTCTCCGATCACCTGTTCAGCCGCATCGACAAGCTGCAGGTCGCGGGCTTCGACCCGAAATGGAAGACGATCAACCTTGGCGCCACGGTGCCCGGCCTCGCGCGCTTCCCGGCGGCTCAGGAGTGGCTCGACCGCCAGGGGCGCAAGACGGCGGAGAAGCGATGAGGACCGCGGCGCTCTGCGGTGCGGCGGTCACGCTGATCGGCGCCGCCGCCCTGGCGCAAAGCGGCAGCGAAGCGCTGAGCGCCTGTTCGCTGCCCTCCTATGCCGAGCGGATGCGTTGCCTGGAGAAGCTTTCGGGCGACGTGCCGTCAGCGCCGCCGCAGGTGGCGGCGACACCAGCGCCGGCACCCGCGCCTGCCCCCGCTCCTGCACCCCCGCCTGCGGCCGCTTTGCCCGCTGCCGCTCCGGCCGCTGCCGCCGCTGCCAATCCTCCTCCGCCGCCGGCTCCCGTCCCGACAGCGACGGCCGGCAAGTGGATCGTCAGCGAAACGCGGTCGCCCATCGACTACTCGCCAGTGGCCATCGCCACGGCCTCGTCCAGTGCCGGACCGGATGGCGTCCTGCAGCTTTCAATCCAGTGCCGCGGCGGCCGCACCGAGATGGTGATCCGCAGCGCACCCCTGATGCGCCGCGCCGAAGACCATGTCGTGAGCTACGTGGTCAACGAGACCCCGCCGGTGGCGGTGACGAGCGGGCTGTCGTCACCGGGCAGTGGCATCGCCCTGAAAGGCGATGTCGCGGGATTCCTGATGTCGCTGCCGGCAGAGGGCGCCATCGCCTTCCGCGTCGCCGACCGGCAGGGCGAAACGCTCGAAGGACGATACGACCTGGCCGGCATCAAGGCGCTGGTCGCCCGGCTGGCCGGCCCCTGCAAATGGCCCCGCAACTGAGGAGAGCACGATGACGAGGTTCGATCAGGCGATGCATCTGGCCGCGGTATGCGTGGCGCTCGTGCTTCTTGCCCCACCAGCGATGGCGCAGAGCCGGGAGCTCGCGGCGACGGCGCCGGTCGCGGCGTCCAAGAAGGCGCATCGCCTGGTGCTGCAGGTCAACAGCAACGAGCCGGCAACGATGACGCTCGCGCTCAACAACGCGACAAACGTCGAGCAGTACTACCAGGAGCGCGGCGAGAAGATCGAGATCGAGATCGTCACCTTCGGTCCCGGCCTGCACATGCTGCGGGACGACACCTCGCCGGTGAAAGACCGCATCAAGGCGATCGCCGAGAAGAGTCCGGCGATCTCGTTCAAGGCCTGCGGCAATACCCAGGAGAACATGGGCAAGGCCGAGAGCAAGGCGATCCCGCTGGTGGCCCAGGCCACCCTGGTGAAGTCGGGCGTGGTGCGGCTCATGGAGCTGCAGGAGCAAGGCTGGACCTACGTCCGGCCATAGGGGGCCGGCATTGCAGCCATCGACCTCGCGCACCGCAACCCTGCCGAACGGGCTTGCCGGCCGGCTGTTGGGAATCCGATAGACGATGCATAGAGCGACAGACCCTGAACTCTATCTAGAACCGCCGTGCTTGTCAATAACTTCAGTTCATGTTGGCATTGCGGCATCCCGCGATGCCGGGTTCTTTTATTGCGACTTTTGGCGCTCCAGAAGGGGCCATATCTGGGAACCGCTGCCGCCGTAATACCATGCCTTGTGTGACCAGCACTGACTGCTGGCAGTGCTGTCATAGGCTTGGTCCGTGGTGATCAGTGCCGCCGGCGAGGCGTTGAAGTCCACGATCCTATCGATGGCGCCTTCGCGTCGCTTGGCGCGGGCGATGGCTAACGCGATCATGCCGGACCGTAGTGATGAAACCGAACTGCAAGGAAGGTCCCGCCATGGCGCTCACCGTGGATGCTCTCGACCATATCGTCATCAACGTGCGCGACGTCGAGGCGGCGGCCGCCTGGTATCAGCGCGTGCTCGGCATGACCCGCGAGGACTTCGGTCCCGGCCCAGGCAAGGTCCGGCGCACCTCGATGAAGTTCGGCCAACAGAAGATCAACCTGCGGCCCCTGTCGGCCAGCAAGGAGGAATGGTTCACCGCCGATCACGAGACGGCCGGCAGCGACGACCTCTGCTTCCTGACCAATGCCTCACCGCAGGCGGTGGCCGATCACCTGCGCGCCTGCGGCGTGGCGGTCATCGAGGGTCCGTCGGACAAACGCGGCGCCCGCGGCACGATCGTCTCAGTCTATTGCCGCGATCCCGACGGCAGCCTGATCGAGATCTCTTCCTACAAATAGCCGGCGCAACTGTCCGGCCCGGCGCGGTGTTCCTGCAGTGAGGGGCCACTCGCGGCCCCAGGAGCTCGCCATGAAGATCCCAGGCCTTGCGGCCCTTGCCCTTGCGATCGCCGGCCCTGCCCTGGCGCAGACCAGCCCAAGCGGCGGCATCGGATCCCTGACACCCCCGGCAACGCAGACGCCGGCGCCCGACCAGGCGCGGGGTCCGGCGACCGTCCAGCCGGCGCCAGCGAGCCGCCCGGACGACCGCAGCCGTCCCGTCCAGCCGCCCTCGAACACCAGCAGCCAATAGGCTCTGGTCTGGGACCGATCGGATTCCGTTCTAGCGGGCGCGCCGCGCCAGCAGGCCGCGGAGGGCCCAGCGGATGACCCACCACGCTGCCAGCATGAGGAGGGGGCCGCTCAGCAGCACCATCGCCAAGCCCAGCAGCATGCTGCCGTTGGGCCAGTCGACATGGGCCGGCGCTTCGCACCAAGGCGCGAACCAGAAGGCGCAGGCAAGCTGAAGATTGTAGAGCCAGTAAGCCGCCCACATCAGCGAAGCGAGCAGCCACAAGCGCACCAGGCCGCGCCGCCAGTTCCAATGCAGCGGATTCCACCAGGGGATGATCGC
This sequence comes from Reyranella sp., assembly GCA_035296945.1. Lineage (GTDB taxonomy): Bacteria > Pseudomonadota > Alphaproteobacteria > Reyranellales > Reyranellaceae > Reyranella. Next base: position 735 of record DATGZZ010000771.1, on the reverse strand, counting down.
GTAGCCCTGCTGCCCCGGCCAGAAGCCTTCGGTGGCAACGGGCTGGCGCATGGCGCGCCCGCCCCGCGGAGAGGCCTGGGAGCTCGCCTTTGTCTTGCGTCTTGCCGTCTGCCGACCTGCCACCTCAACCAGTCCTCTTTCTGCCCTCGCTCCGCCCCCTCCCTTATACCGTGACTGGGGCATGGTGATGAAGAAGTCGCTTGGTCGCTGCCGGCGTTCACGGCAGCGCCGCTACTTGCCCTCGAGTTCGTTGACCGGTTCCCAATCGGGCGCCGGCGGGCTGTCGGCGAAGGCGGCAGCGCGCTTCAGGAACAGCGCCGAAGGCCGGTCGGTCGCGGCATGCCGGCTAAAGGCCGCCGCAGCAGCATCGAACGCGCCGGCCCGCCAAGCCGCCAGACCTTCGGCATAACAGGCGACCGCCGCGCCTCGATCCGGCGGAAGATCGCCTTGCGCCAGAACTTCGTAAATCCGCACGGGCTGCGCACGGCCCTTCACCTTGATCTGGTCGAGTTCGCGCCAGGCAAAGCCCGGCCCGGCCAGCCTCACGGTAGCCTCGGACGCCATGACGGCGGTGCCGAAATACTTGTTGGCGCCCTCCAGCCGCGAGGCAAGGTTCACGGCATCACCCATCACCGTGTAGTTGAATCGCCGGTGCGATCCGATGTTGCCGACCAGCACCTCACCCGAGTTCAGCCCGATACGCTGCCGCAGCGGCCGCTCCGCGAACGGCCCCCT
>DATGZZ010000770.1:0-10422 GCA_035296945.1 Reyranella sp. | reverse complement strand
CAGAAGCTTCGACTTCGAGCTGCATACGCTGTCGCCCAAGGAAGCGCACGACAAGTTCCCACTGGCTACGTCCGACGGCGTCGTCGGCGCGGTGTTCGTGCCCAACGATGGGTCGGTCGAGCCGTCCAGCCTGACCATGGCCTATGCCAAGGGTGCGCGCTCAAGCGGCGTGCGTATCGTCGAGAACGTCCTGGTCACAGGCTTCGAGGCTGACGGGCGACGCATCAAGCGCGTGCTCACCGACCAGGGCGACGTCGCCTGCGAGATCGTGGTCGTAGCCGCCGGCATCTGGGCGCGCGACGTGGCGCGCATGGCGGGCGTGGCCGTGCCGGCCGGCGCGGTCGAGCACCAGTACCTGATCACCGAGAAGAGCAATGCCATCCCACCTGGCCTGCCGACCCTGCGCGATCCGGATCGCATCTTCTATCTCAAGCCCGAGCCCGGGGCGCTGGCGATCGGCGGCTGGGAAAAGGGTACGCCCACCTTCGGTGCGAACGGCGTGCCCTTCTCGTTCGGCCGCGAGTTGCTGCAGCCCAACCAGGAGCGGCTGGAGCAGTTCGTGCTGCCGGCCGCCGAGCGCCTGCCGATCCTGAACGAGCTCGGCATCCGCACAGTGATCAACGGACCGATCCCGATCTCGCCCGACGGCGAGCCGATCATGGGTCTCGCGCCGGAACGTGACAATGTCTACGTCGCCTGCGGCTTCACCTCGGGCATCGCGGCCTCCGGCGGCGCCGGCAAGGCAATGGCGGAGTGGATCGTCGAAGGCGAGCCGGGGCTCGACCTGTGGGCCTTCGACGTGCGCCGCTTCGGCAGCCATCACATGAGCGCCAGGTACCTCGCCGAGCGCAGCGTCGACAGCTACTGGCGCTACTACCAGATCCACTACCCCATCGAGGAGCTGGAGTCCGCGCGCGGCGGGCGGCGCTCGCCGCTCTATCCCGTGCTCAAGGGCAAGAACGCCGTGTTCGGCTCGCGCTTCGGCTGGGAGCGGCCCAACTGGTTCGCACCGGCCGGCACCGAGGCGATCGACAAGCCGTCCTTCGAGAGCCGGCCCAACTGGTTCGGCCCGGTCGGCAACGAATGCCGCGCCGCGCGCGAGCGCGCCGTGCTGATCGACCAGAGCTCGTTCTCCAAGTACGAGATTTCGGGACCCGGCGCCTTTGCGGCCCTGCAGCGGCTTGCCGCCAACGACCTCGACAAGCCCCAGGGCGCGCTCGTCTACACGCAGCTGTGCAACGAGCGCGGCGGCATCGAAGCCGACCTCACCTTCGCCCGGGTCGACGAGAACCGCTTCTACATGGTGACCGGCAGCGCCTTCGGCGTGCGCGACATGGGCTGGATCAAGAAGCATCTGCCGACCGACGGCTCGGTCAGCGTGCAGGAGCTCACCTCGGCGCGCGCCACGATCAACCTTGCCGGGCCGTTGTCGCGCCGGATCCTCGAACAGGTCGCCGACGGCGACGTCAGCAACCAGGGCTTCCCGTACATGACCGCGCGCGAGCTGCGCATCGGCTTTGCGCCGGTGCTGGCGCTGCGCGTCACCTACCTGGGCGAGCTGGGTTGGGAGCTGCACCTGCCGACCGAATATGCCACCCATGTCTACGAGCTGTTATGGGCTGCGGGACGCGATCTCGGCCTGGCCGATGCCGGCTACCGCGCCATCGATTCGCTGCGCCTGGAGAAGCGCTATCTCTACTGGGGCAGCGACATCACGCCCGACTACACGCCCTACGAGGCGGGCCTGGGCTTTGCCGTGTCGCTCAAGAAGAAATCCGACTTCATCGGCCGCGCCGCCCTGGAGAAGGCCAAGGCCATGGGTCCGGCGCGCAAGCTGATCACCCTGCTGGTCGGTGCCGACGTGCAGCTCTACGGCGGCGAAGCGATCCGCCGCGACGGCAAGGTGCTAGGCGTCACCTCCTCGGCCGGCTGGGGCCACACGATCGGCAAGGCCGTCGCCTTCGGCTACGTGCCGGCCGAGGAATCAGGCCACGCGGACTACGAGATCGAAGCCTTCACCCGCCGGCATGCTGCCATCCGCATTGACGGCGCCGCGGTCGATCCTGAGCGCAGGAAGATCCTGGCTTAGCTGGGGGCGCGCGACTCCAGTCGGGCGTCTTCGTCGAGGCAAGACGTGATCGCGCCACTGGAGTGGCGCGCCCCCAGCGCTATTTCGACAGCGCCTCGCCGACCGCGCTCAGCCAGCGCCGCACGACCTTCTCGTCGTCGCGGCCCGCCAAGCTGCCCAGCCGATCCTCGACCTCCATCACCCGGGCCCGGCAGCGCCTGAGCAGCGCCTGGCCCTTGGCCGTGGCCGTCAGCCGCAGGATGCGGCCGTGCTCGGCATCGGCTGCCTTCCTGATCGCGCCCATTCTCTCGAGGTTGCGCACGATCACGTTGATGGTCTGCGGCGTCAGGAAGGTGAGCCGCGCCAGCTCGGCGCCCGAGATACCGGGATAGGACACGATCATGGTGAGCACGCTGAACTGCGGCGGCGTGATCTCGATGTCGGCCAGCACCTTCTCCATCGCCGCCCGCACTGCCACGCTCGCCTGGCGCACCAGGTAGCCGAGATGGCCCTGCGGCCCGCGCTTGCCCTCGCCCGGGCGCGGCACCTTTCCCGGCTTGCGCATAATATCAGAGTTCTTATATTTCATCGGACGTCGACTATAGCAGGAGATCGTTCATGGACCAGCAACTCGCCGCCCTCGTGGGCCGCCACCTCGCCGCCGAGAACGGCCAGGACTTGGCCGGCACGCTGGCCACCCTCCACCCCGACTGCGTGTTCGAGGACTTCGCGACCGGTCAGGTCTGGCACGGTCATGAGGGCGCCGCGGCTCACTATCGGCAATGGTGGACCACCTTCGACGTCACGGTGAAGCGCGGCCCCGGCCAGAGCGGCGGCTGGCTCGAAGGTGGCGGCTACATGGCCGAGGTGACCTGGCATGGCCGCCATATCGGCCGCTTCCTCGGCATCGAGCCCACAGGCCGGACCATCGCCCAGCCGTTCGTCGTGACGCTCAGCTTCAAGGATGGGCTGATGTTCTCCGAGCGCTTCCACTATGACCTGGCCGCGCTCTTGCGCCAGATCGGCGCCGATCCCGTTCCGGCGCTCAGCGGGCTGCAGCACCGGGCTGCGGCCTAGGCCTTACCGAGAGAACACCATCGCCTTGTCGCGCAGCGAGCCGTAGCGCAGGCTCAAGAGGTCCTTCGCGTAGTTCTGATGCAACCGCCAGGGCCGGCGCGCCCCCTGCTTGGGGAACTTGTCGACGGCGCGCTGGATGTAGCCCGACGAGAAGTCGACCCACGGCAGGCGCTCCATGTCGGGATCGTCGAGCCGCGGTGTGCACTGGCGCAGGCCATTCCTCTGCATGTGATTGAGCAGCCGGCAGACATATTCGCAGACCAGGTCGGCCTTCAGCGTCCACGAGGCGTTGGTGTAGCCCGAGACCACGGCGAAGTTGGGCATGTCGCTGTACATCATGCCCTTGTAGGCAAGCGTGTCGGCGGGGTTGATGGCCTTGCCGTCGACCTCCACGGTCATGCCGCCCAGGAGCTGCAGCGCCAGCCCGGTCGCGGTCACGACCAGCTCGGCCTCGAGTTCGCTGCCCGACTTCAGGCGAATGCCGGTCTCGGTGAAGGTCTCGATCTGGTCGGTGACGACCGACACCTGCTTGGCGCGGATGGCGCGGAACAGGTCGGCGTCGGGCACCAGGCACAGCCGCTGGTCCCACGGGTTGTAGCGTGGCGTGAAATGCTTCTCGATGTCGTAGTCGGGCCCGAGGAAGTAACGCACGCCCTTCAGGATCATCGCCTTGGCGCGATCCGGCCGGCGCTTGCAGAGCTGGTAGAAGTACATGCCGAGCAGGACGTTCTTCCAGCGCGTCAGGCCGTAGGCCAGCCTGATCGGCAGGCGGCGGCGCAGGCGATTGGCAATGGAATCCTCGGCCGGCCGCGCCACGACGTAGGTCGGCGAGCGCTGCAGCATGGTGACGTGCGCGGCCTCGGGCGCCATCGCCGGCACCAGGGTGACCGCCGTGGCGCCGCTGCCGATCACCACGACCTTCTTGCCCTTGTAGTCGATGTCCCCGGTCCATTGCTGCGGATGGACGATGCGGCCCCGGAAGCGCTCGATCCCCGGGAACTCCGGCGTATAGCCCGCCGCGTAGTCGTAATAGCCGCTGCACATCCACAGGAAGCCGCAGCTGATCGTGGTCTTGCGCTTCTCAGGCCCCTGCTCGACCTCGACCGTCCAGCGCGCCTGCGGCGTCGACCAGCTGGCCGCCACCACGCGATGGCCGTAGCGGATCCTGGCGTCGATGCCGTGGTCGCTCGCGACCTCGCGGATGTAGGACAGGATCGACGGGCCGTCGGCGATCGCCTTGGCGTCCTTCCACGGGCGGAATGAGTAGCCCAGCGTGTACATGTCGGAGTCCGAGCGGATGCCGGGATAGCGGAACAGATCCCAGGTGCCGCCGCTGGTCTCGCGCGCCTCGAGGATGGCGTAGCTCTTGCCCGGGCACTTGTCCTGCAGATGCCAGGCAGCGCCGATGCCCGACAGGCCAGCACCCACGATCAGGACGTCGAGGTATTCGGTATCAGTGCGTGCAAAATCGGCAAGAGTGTCCATATCCCTAACATCATAGAGGGCATCGGCCGGCGCAAGCCCGCGCCAGTGCAACCATCTCGCGCAAAAGCGGGCGCGACGTTATGGTGGCGCCCCCGGAAATCGGATCATGGACGAGCAACAACGCACCGAACGCAGGCTCGCCGCCATCCTGGCGGCCGACGTCGCCGGCTACAGCCGGCTGATGAGCCGCGACGAGGAAGGCACGCTGCAGCGCCTGAAGGGCCACCTCGGCGAGCTGATCGAGCCGCATATCGCTGCCCACCGCGGCCGCATCGTCAAGCGTACCGGCGATGGCCTGCTGGTCGACTTCGCCAGCGCCGTCGAGGCGGTACGCTGCGCCGTCGCCATCCAGGCCGGCATGGCCGACCGCAACCGCGGCGCACCCGATGAGGCGCGCATCGAATTCCGCATCGGCATCAACATGGGCGACGTCATCATCGAAGGCGAGGACATCTACGGCGACGGCGTCAACATCGCCGCCCGCCTGGAGGGGCTCGCCGAGCCAGGCGCCATCTTCGTGTCCCGCGCGGTACGCGATTCGGTGCGCGACAAGCTCGGTATCGAGCTCGAGGACCTGGGCGAGAGGCCGGTCAAGAACATCGCCCGGCCGGTCCGCGTGTTCCGCATCGGCCGGGCCAACGGCGCGGCGCGCCCGGCGGCCCCGGCCGTGCCGGACAAGCCCTCGATCGCCGTCTTGCCCTTTACCAACATGAGCGGCGATGCCGAGCAGGAGTATTTCAGCGACGGCATCTCCGAGGACTTGATCACAGACCTTTCCAAGGTGCAGGCGCTGTTCGTGATCGCCCGCAACTCCTCCTTCACCTACAAGGGTCGCTCGGTGAAGGTGCAGGAGGTCGGCCGCGAGCTCGGCGTGCGCTTCGTGCTGGAAGGCTCGATCCGCAAGGCCGGCAATCGCGTGCGCATCACCGCCCAGCTGGTCGACGCCCAGAGCGGCGGCCATCTGTGGGCCGACCGCTTCGACCGCGAGCTGACCGATATATTCGCCACGCAGGACGAGGTCGTGCACAAGATCGTCGAGGCGCTGGCCGTGAAGCTCAGCCGCGTCGAGGAGCAGGACCTCAAGCGCGGCGGCACCAAGAACCTCGAAGCCTACGAAAGCTGGCTGCGCGCCCGCCAGCTGCTCGGCATCGGCACACGAGAGACCATCGCCGAGGCCAAGGCGCTGCATCGGCGCGCGCTGGAGCTCGATCCGAACTTCGCGGCACCGCATGTCGGCCTGGCCTTCGCGTCGGTGTCGGATTACGTCAACGCCTGGATTCCCGACGCACAGAGCGCTCTCGCCGAGGGCGAGCGCTGGGCGCGGCGCGCCATCGAGCTCGACGAACGCCAACCCGGTGGTCATGTCGCCCTGGGCAATGTGCGGGTCTGGCAGCGCCGTCACGACGATGCGCTGACCGAGCTCCACCGGGCCGTCGAGCTCGACCACAACTACGCGCAGGGCCACGCGCTCCTGGGCATGGCCCTGATGTACTCGGGGCACAGCAAGAAGGCGCTGGAGTCGCTGGCCGTGGCGATGCGGCTCGATCCGCTCTATCCCAACATCCTGCTGCATCTGATGGCGCAGGCGCATTTCAGCATGGGCCAGGACGAGATTGCCGCCGGCTATCTGGTCGAGCGCATCGCGCGCAACCCCAACACCGATGCCAGCCGCATGCTGCTGGCGGCCTCGTATGGTCATCTCGGCAGGATCGAGGAGGCGCGCGAGGCCTGGACCGGCCTTCTCGAGGTCAATCCCGGCTTCTCCATTCAGCAGCGCGAGGGTGTTTTGCCCTACAAGGACGCTCGGGATTTCCAGCGTATCCTGGATGGCCTGGCCAAGGCGGGCCTGCCCTAGGTCTTGAGCGGCCTTGCCGCACTTCACCGGAAAGCTTGCCGGCCCTATTGTTGCAGCGATGGTGTGGGTAGGAAACAAGATGCGACCGAGGTTGGTGGCCGCTGTTGCGCTGCCTGCCGCCCTGTGGCTCCCGGCAGGCCCGGCGGCTGCGCAATACTGCGACAACCTCGACGGTCAGGAGGTCAAGGTGTCCGGCACCATCGACCGCATGGTCGAAGCCGCCGGCGTGATCTTCTTCCGCGACCGCAAGACGGCCTGCCTGTTCGGCATGGTCACCCATCGCAACGACAAGGGGTGCAAGATCGGCGCCCAAGTCGAGGTCTCGGGCAAGCTGATCAAGAACAAGTTCCTGCCCGACACCTACGACATCGATCGCGGCAGCAAGCCTGCCGGCGAAACGCTGAGCTGCAAGTAGTCATCCTCTTCCGGACCGCGCGCATCCTGCGCGCCTCATGATCAAGCGCATGTGAATGCGCGTAAGCGCGCAGGATGCGCGCGGTCCGGAAGACTCTGATCACTCTTTCATGAAGGCATTGAGCTCGGGTGTCGGGATCGACGTGTCGAGGTAAGCGAAGGTACCCTTGTCCTTGACCTCCTTCGCCGCGTGCAACAAACCGGTCATCGCCGCACGGTAGAGCGAGCTCGCGAGACTGATGCGCTTGACCCCGGCGGCCTCCAACTCGGCGCAACTGAACGAACGGCCCTTGATGCCGACCATGAAGTTGAACGGCTTGCCGATCGAGCTGCACACCTTCTTCACCGCCGCGAGGTCGGGCAGGCCCGGCGCGAACAGCACGTCCGCGCCGGCCGCCTCGTAGGCCTTCAGGCGCTTGATGACGTCGTCGAGGTCGGCGCGGCCGCGCAGGAAGCCCTCGGCGCGCGCCGTGAGCACGAAGGGGAACGGCAGCGCCCGCGCCGCCTTGACTGCAGCGGCGACGCGCGCCGCCGCTGCCTCGACGTCATACAACGGCTTGTCCTTGTCACCCGAGGCGTCCTCGATCGAACCGCCGACCAGTCCGACGCCAGCTGCCTGCCGAATTGTCTCGGCCGCAGCGTCGGGCGAGTCGCCAAAGCCCTTCTCGAGATCGGCCGCCACCGGCAGGTCGCACGCCTCGACGATCTGCTTGGCGTTTGCCAGCGCCTCCTCGCGGCTCACCTTGCCGTCGCGCTTGCCGAGCACACCGGCCTTGGCGCCGCTCGATGTCGCCAGCGCCTCGAAGCCGAGGCCAGCCAGGACGCGCGCCGACCCTCCGTCCCACGGGTTGGGAATGACGAACGAGCCCGGTGCCTCGTGCAGGGCGCGGAATTTCTTGGCTTTATCTGCCTGGCTGACGGTCATGGATGCTTCCTCCAAAAAGGGGCCGCATGCTGCGCCCGCTCCTTCGAGGCACGCAACGGGGATTAGCCTGACAATAGCTAATGCTGCTACACCCTTCGCTGGGAATGGATAAAGGCGACGGCAGCAAGATGGGGACTGAGCGATCAGGAATCGGGGGCGCGTTCCGTCGCCTGGCAAACCTGCTGATGCGCGACGGGCCGATCCTGGCAAGCCAGAAGATCGCCCGCTATCTGAGCTGGCAGATCGTGGCGCAGGTCCGGCGATGGCACATCATCCGCATGCCCAGCCCGGAAGCGCGCTTCACGCGGATCTACCAGGTCAATTTCTGGGCGGCGAAGGAAAGCGCCAGTGGTCCGGGCTCCAGCCTCGACGACACAAGGGAGCTGCGGCTCCGCCTGCCGGGCCTGTTCAGGCAGTTTGCGATCACCACGGTATTCGATGCGCCGTGCGGCGACTTCAACTGGATGAAAGCGGTGGTCGCGGACGAACCCATCCGCTACATCGGCGCCGACATCGTAAAGCCGATGATCGACACCAACATCGCGCGCTACAAGAACGAGCGGACGGACTTCCTCCATCTCGACCTCACGCGCGGTCCCTTCCCCAAGGCCGATCTCTGGCTCTGCCGCGACTGCTTCTATCACCTGTCGATCGACGATATCGCGCGCAGCCTGCAGCGCTTCCTCGAGTCGGACATCCCCTACCTCCTCGCTTCGACGCACAAGGCACCGCCCGGCCCCAGCAATTTCGACATCGTCACGGGCGACTTTCGCTTCACCGATCTGTTTGCCGCGCCTTTCTCGCTGCCGCGCGACGTGCTGTTCAGAATCAACGACAATGACAGCTCTGACATGTGCCTGTGGTCGCGCGCGCAGGTCATGAATAGTGCGATCGTGCGATCGCAGCGCAGCCCGGCGGTCGGCGTTTGAAGCCACCGCCCGTCGACCTGGCGCTTTGCCTCAGCTTGGCTTGATGTTGCCTTTCTGGATGACGTCGGCCCAGCGCTTCATCTCGGTCGGCATCTTGGCCTGCACCTCTTCCTGCGGGCCGCCGACCGTCACGATGCCGAGCTTCAGCATGCGTTCGCGGAAGTCGGCGTCAGAGACCACCTCGTTGCCTGAAACGTTCAGCTTCTTGACGATCTCGGGCGACACCGCCTTGGGCGCGAACAGCGTGTAGTTGGTGGCCGATTCGAAGCCCGGCACGCCCGCCTCGGCCATGGTCGGCACGTCGGGCAGCAAGGGCGAGCGCACCTTGCTGGTGACGGCGAGGCAACGCACCTTGCCGGCCGCGAGGTGCGGCAGGTGGGCCAGCACGTTGTCGATCGAGACCTGGACGCGATTCTCGTAAAGGTCGGCCTGGAAGAAGCTGGTGCCTTTGTAGGGCACGTGGGTCATCTCCGCGCCCGTCATCTGCTTCAGCATCTCGTAGTTGAGATGGATCAGGCCGCCGTAGCCCGATGAAGCGTAGGAGAGCTGTCCGGGCTTGGACTTGGCCAGCGCGATCAGTTCCTGGACGTTCTTCACCGGCAGGCTCGGCGTCACCAGCACGCCGATCGTGCCGTTGCCGATCTCGAGGATCGGCACGAAGTCCTTGGCCATGTCGAAGCTGAGGTTCTGGTGGAAGTACGGCGCGATGGAATAGTCGACCATGCTGCCGAGCATCAGGGTGTGGCCGTCGGCCGGGCTGCGGGCCAGCGCCGCCGCGCCGATCGTGCCACCGGCGCCAGGCTGGTTGTCGACCACGATGGTCTGCCCGAGCTTGGGCGACATCTTCTCGGAGAAAGCGCGCGACACCGTGTCGACGCCACCGCCCGGCGGATAGGGTGCGATCATGCGGATCTGCTTGGTGGGCCAGGCCTGGGCGCGGACAACGGCCGGCGCGGCCATCACCAGGGCGGTCGATACCAGCAGGCGACGACGGGACAACGATGACATTGCGATTCCTCCGATTTCAGAGGATCAATTTACTGGCTGCGGCCGTCCCATGCACGCGGCGAGAGCTTGTCGACATCGACGCCTTCGAGGCAGCGCAGGTTGATGCCGACCGAGGGCGAGCCGTCGGGACCGGTGCCCTCGGCATAGCTTTCGATACCGCAGGTGGTGCAGAAGCGGTGGTGCAGCCGCTTCTTGTTGAACAGGTAGTCCCCCTGCTTGTCGGCGCCCTTGGCCAGGGTGAACTTGCTCTTGGGGGCGAAGGCCCACACCGCGCCGAGCTTGGTGCAGATCGAGCAGTTGCATTTCAGGGCCTGCGCGGTGTCGACCTCGACGGTGAAAGCGATCGCGCCGCAATGGCAGCTTCCGGTGTAGCTCTGGGCTTCGGGCATGATGTCCTCCTGAGAACGCGCACGATGTCATCCCGAGCGCAGCGAGGGACCTTTAGGCAACTGGAAGGGTCCCTCGTTACGCTCGGGGATGACAACAGTGCCTTAACGGAGGTTGTGCGACAGCGGTTGCCGCTAGTACCTGGAATCACAAATGCCTGATACGGACTCCGTTGTCATCCCGAGCGCAGCGAGGGACCTTTGCTGTGGCCTCAAAGGCCCCTCGCTGCGCTCGGGGTGACAGTCGTGACTCAGGCTTCAGCGATAGTTGGTAC
>DATGZZ010000769.1:0-2106 GCA_035296945.1 Reyranella sp. | reverse complement strand
GTTCGGCGCCGGCGGCGCCGGCGAACACGTAGAGCTTGTCGCCGATGATCACCCACACGGTCGGATCGGATTCGCGGCGCTGGCCGTTGGCCATGTTGTTGGCGCAGGCGCCGCCGAACTGCGGCGCGTACTTGTCTGGGTTGGCCTTGAACAGGTCGCGATGGCGGGCATTGGCGAAGAAGTAGCGCACGCCGTCATGGACATAAGCATATTCGGCGACGCCCGGCGTCGGCGTCGACAAGGTGAAATAGGCCACGGGGTCGTAACCCTTGAGCGCGATACGATCGCTGGCCGGCGGATTGGTCTGCGCAGCGGCACGCACCTGGGCCGATACATCGATCGCTCCTGCGACGCCGCCCACGATGGCGGCACCCACGAGCAGCTTCAGAACGTTGCGGCGTGTGGACATGACTCACATTCTCCCACGCTGGCCCGGCACCACCCAAACCCGCCAGCAGTCACCTGCGACTTGGGCTCGAAATGGGGCGGGACGGCGGCGTCGTATAAATCGCCGTTCAAGTTTTGTCAGTAGGCGTGCTCGTTCTGTGGAATTGGACTAGGTTCGTGTGGAGGGATCGAGATGATCGTCCGCCTTCTCATACCTATTGGCACCCTGGCCGTTGTCGCGACGGCGATGGCGCAGCAGCCCGACCAGGCGTCGCGATCGATCGCGCTGTTCCGCGAGGCCGGCAAGGTCCTTCAGCACCCGCGCTGCCTCAACTGCCATCCGGTGGGCGAGAGGCCCACGCAAGCCGATCGCATGACGCCGCACATGCCGTTCGTGGTGCGCGGCGCCGACGGCCATGGCCCGGCGGGCCTGCCGTGCAATGCCTGCCACCAGGCGGCGAACTATGCGGAGTCGGGCGTGCCCGGCCATCCGAAATGGCATCTCGCGCCGGCGTCGATGGCCTGGGCCGGCAAGTCGCTGGGCGAGATCTGTCGCCAGATCAAGGACCCGGCGCGCAATGGCGGTCTCGATATGCCCGCCCTGCTGAAGCACATGGCCGAGGACACTCTGGTCGGCTGGGCCTGGGCGCCCGCCGGCAAGCGCACGCCCGCCCCCGGGACGCAGGCCGAGTTCGGCGCAACCATGCGCGCCTGGGCGGAGAGCGGCGCGGTCTGTCCGCCGGATTAGTCTTTGCTGGGAGCGCGCCACTCCGTGGCGCCCATGGGACGTGTGATCGACAAAGATGCGCCACGGAGTGGCGCGCTCCAGCAAAGAGTCAGCTCGGGCCATCCTTACCTTGCGCCCGTTCGACCATGCGGTCGGCGATCTCCGACTCGCCCAGCACCACCAGGTTCGCGCCGAGCCGGCTCAGGTGATCGACCGCGGCGGTTGCATGGGCGCGGGCGAGGATGTCGAGCGTCGGGTTGGCGGCGCGTGCCTGCTGGACGGCCTGGCCGGCCTCGAACGGCTCGGGAATGGTGACGAACAGGCGGCGCGCGGCGGCGACATTGGCCGCCGTGAGAATCTCGGGATCGGCGCCGTTGCCTACCAGGACCTCGGCGCCGTCCTGGCGCGCCTTCTCGACCCCGTCGTCGGAGGTCTCGATGACCAGCATCTTCACGCCGCGTTTGGCGAGCGCCTGGCCGATCAACGAGCCGACGCGCCCGTAGCCGATCAGGATATCGTGCCCGCTGAGGCTGGTCGGCTGGAAGGCGGTCACCGTGTCGTCGGCGCCACTATCAGGCGGTCGGGCAGGGCCGTGCCTCAGCCGCTCCATCAGGATGAACGCCAGCGGATTGAGAATGATCGAAACGATGGCGCCCGCCAGGACGAGGTCGCGCGCCTCCTTGGGCACCATGTTGAGGTCCATGCCGAGCCCGATCAGGATGAAGGAGAACTCGCCGATCTGGGCGAGGCTCGCCGCGACGGTGAGCGCCGTCGAATTGGAATGCCGGAAGGCGCGCACGATCAAGTAGGCAACGGCCGACTTGCCGATCACGATGATGGCCACCGTCGCCAGCACCGCGAAGGGCGCGTCGACGAACACCATTGGGTTCAAGAGCATGCCGACCGAGACGAAGAACAGCACGGCGAAGGCATCGCGCAGGGGTATCGCCTCCTCGGTGGCGCGCTGGCTCAAGTCGCTCTCGCCCATCACC
>DATGZZ010000768.1:0-2399 GCA_035296945.1 Reyranella sp. | reverse complement strand
CGGCCGACGGCTGGCTGACCTGCCCGGACAACGTCGCCTTCGACAGCAAAGGCCGGCTGTGGATCGCCACCGACAGCGCCGAGCAGGCGGGCATCGCCGACGGACTCTATGCCTGCGACGTCGCAGGGGAAGGGCGGGCGCTGACGCGGCAGTTCTTCGCTGCACCCAAGGGCGCTGAGGTCTGCGGCCCGATTTTCACGCCGGACGATCGCACGCTTTTTCTCGCCATCCAGCATCCGGGCGAGGGCAAGGGCTCGACCTTCGAGACGCCATCGACGCGCTGGCCCGATTTCAAGGACGGCGCGCCGCCCCGGCCTGCCGTGATCGTCATCACCAAGAAGGATGGCGGGCCGATCGGATCGTGATCGATCGTCATCGAAGTGAAACAGTTTCGTCACGTAGCCATCGCTCGTGAGGGTCTACCTCCGGCCGCAAAGTCGGCCAGAGGAGATTGGGATGGACCTGCGCAGCACCGGAAACGTCGACCCCGAAGATTCGGGCTCGAACCCCAGCACCGAGCCGTCGATGGGCGAGCTGATCGAGCGGCGCCTGGGCCGTCGGGCGGCCCTGCGGGGGCTGGTGGGCGCCGGCGCCAGCGCCGCGTTCACCCACGAACTCCTGGGCAGCAGCGCGCTTGCCCAGCCGACCGGTCCCTCGACGCTCACCTTCAAGGAAGTGGCGCACGGCCTGGACAGGACCCAGCACGTGCCCGAGGGCTACGAGGCGCAGGTGCTGATCCGCTGGGGCGATCCGGTCGCGGCCGACGCGCCGGCCTTCGATCCCAACAACCAGACCGCGGCCACGCAGGAAAAGCAGTTCGGCTACAACAACGACTTCATCGGCCTGCATCCGCTGCCGGCCGGCAGCACGACGGGCGACCGCTTCCTCATGGTGGTCAACCATGAGTACACCGACCCCGGCCTGATGTTCGCAGGCCTGGGCTCGGGCCGTAACGTCAACCTCAACGCCTCCAAGCCGCAGGTCGAGATCGAGATGGCCGCCCACGGTGGCTCGGTCGTCGAGATCGCCCGCGAGGGCGGCACCTGGAGGGTCGTGGGCAGCAAGTACGCCCGGCGCATCTCGGCCAACACGACGTTCGACATGTCGGGCCCCGCCGCCGGCCACGACAAGCTGAAGACCTCGGCCGATCCGAGCGGGCGCAAGGTGCTAGGCATGTTGAACAACTGCGCCGGCGGCTCGACGCCATGGGGCACGTGGCTCACCTGCGAGGAGAATTTCAACGGCTATTTCGGCGGCGACGCCGAGAAGATGCCCGACGCCAAGGCTTTCAAGCGCTATGGCGTGTCGAAGGCCTCGCTCTATGCCTGGTCGAAGTACGTCGACCGCTTCAACGTCGAGAAGGAGCCGAACGAGCCCAACCGGTTCGGCTGGGTGGTCGAGATCGATCCCTACGATCCCGGCTCGACGCCGATCAAGCGCACGGCGCTTGGCCGCTTCAAGCACGAAGGTTGCACCTATGCGCTGGCCAAGGACGGCCGCGTGGTGTTCTACAGCGGCGACGACGAGCGCTTCGACTATGTCTACAAGTTCGTCACTGCGCGGCCGTACAGTCCCAACGACCGCGCCGCCAACAAGGACCTGATGGACGACGGCACGCTCTACGTCGCCCGCTTCACCGACGACGGCAAGACCGAGTGGTTGCCGCTGATCCACGGCCAGGGCCCACTGACCGCGGAGAACGGCTTCAACAGTCAGGCCGACGTGCTGATCTACGCCCGCGTCGCGGCTGACCTATTGAAGCCAACGCCGATGGACCGGCCGGAAGACATCGAGACCAATCCGGTGAACGGCCGCGTCTATGTCATGCTGACCAACAACACCAGCCGCACCGAGCAGCAGGTCAACAAACCCAACCCGGTGGCGCGCAACGCTCACGGGCATGTCATTGAGATCACGCCCAAGGACGGCGACCACGCCTCGACCGAAGGCTCCTGGTCGATCTTCCTGGTCGGCGGGCGTCCTGGCATTGATTCGGGCGCGCGCTACCATCGCGCGGTGACGGAGAATGGCTGGCTGTCGTGCGTCGACAACTGCGCGTTCGACAGTAAGGGCCGCATCTGGATCGCGACCGACGGCGCGCCAACGGCGGCCGGTATCGCCGACGGGCTCTATGGCGCGGACACTACGGGCTATGGCCGCGGGCTCACGCGCTGCTTCTACCAGGCGCCGACCGGTGCTGAGGTGTGCGGGCCGATCCTGACGCCCGACGACAGCACGGTGTTCCTGGCGATCCAGCATCCCGGCGAGGATGCCGGCTCCACCTTCGAGAAGCCCTCGACGCGTTGGCCCGACTTCAAGGAGGGCATGCCGCCCAGGCCCTCGGTGATCGCGATTACGAAGAAGGGCGGCGGCGCGATCGGGTCATAGGGAGCGCGGGC
>DATGZZ010000767.1:0-4703 GCA_035296945.1 Reyranella sp. | reverse complement strand
TTCGATCCCGCCACCTGGGTCGACGAGTTTTTGCGCACCCGGCGCTATCGCCAGGCCGTCGACAAGGCCGACGCGAGGGCGCGCGAGCTGGTCGAGCTGATCGGGCTGAAACGCTACTGGGAGATCGAGACCGGCATCCTGTCCTACGGCCAGAAGAAGCTGGTGGCGCTGGCCGCCGCGCTGATGCCGCATCCCAGGATCGTCGTGCTCGACGAGCCGGTGGCCGGCGTCAATCCCACCCGCATCCGCGAGATCGAGGTGGCCTTGGCCGAGCTCAACCGCGCCGGCGAGACCTTCCTGATCGTCGAGCACAATGTCGAGTTCATCACCAATCTCTGCCATCGCGTGATCGTGCTCGACCAGGGCAAGAAGCTGGCCGAGGGCACGGCCAAGGAGATCCATACCGATGCGCGCGTGCTCGAAGCCTATCTCGGCATGACGCCGGAAATGGCCGAGGCCGAGATGCGGGGTGCCGCATGAACCCCGCGCTCGAACTGGTCTCGGTGACGGCGGGCTACGGCGACGTGCCGATCGTGCGCGAGTTCTCGGCCCGCCTGCAGGCCGGCTCCATCACGACGCTGATCGGCGGCAATGGCGCCGGTAAGTCGACCTTGCTGCGGGCGATCTACGGCACCAACCGGTTGTTCAGCGGCCAGATCGTGTTCAAGGGCGAGACCATAGAACGCCTGCCGCCGTGGGAGCGCCTCAGGCGCGGCGTCGGCTTCGTACCGCAGGGCCGTTGCAATTTCCCGGCGATGTCGGTGGCCGAGAACCTGAAAATGGGCTGCTACACCCTGCCCAAGGCGGTGCACGACTCCGCCATCGACCGCGTTGCCGGGTCTTTCCCCATGCTGCGCCAGAAATGGCGCACCGATGCCGGCAACCTGTCGGGCGGCGAGCAGCAGATCCTGGAAATGGCCATGGTGCTGCTGGTCGAGCCGGCGCTGCTGCTGCTCGACGAGCCCTCGCTCGGCCTCTCGCCCAAGATGCAGGGCGACGTCTTCACCACCGTGCAACGCATCGCGGGCAGCGGCGTCACCGTCCTGGTGGTCGAGCAGAACGTGCGCGGCGCCCTTTTGATCTCCGACCGCGCCCTGGTCATGGAACAGGGCCGGCTCTTCATGGAAGGCCCGGCGGAAGAGGTGCGCACCGATCCGCGCATCAAGCAGGCCTATCTCGGCGGCAACATTCATCAAACAGCAGCGTAGGACAGATGGGCAAAGCAAGACTGGCAGTCGACATTGGCGGCACCTTCACCGACCTGGCGCTGGAATGGGACGGCAAGCGCGAGAGCGTGAAGGTACTGACCACGCCGCGCGCACCGGAGGAAGGCGTGCTGACCGGCGTTGCGGAGATCCTGAAGCTCTCCGGCTTGAAACCCTCCGACCTCAGCCTGATCATCCACGGTACGACGCTCGCCACCAACGCCATCATCGAGCGCAAGGGTGCCAAGACGGCACTGGTCGTCACCGAGGGCTTCCGCGATTCCATCGAGATCGCCTTCGAGCATCGCTTCGAGCAGTACGACATCTTCATGCGAAAGCCGCCGCCGCTGGTGCCTCGCGAATGGCGCTTCGGTGTGCCCGAACGCATGGACGGCCGCGGCAACGTGCTGATCCCGCTCGACCAGGCGGCGGTGCGGGCCCTCGCGCCCAAGCTCAAGGCCGCCGGCATCGAGGCGATCGCGGTCGGCTACATGCACGCCTATCTCGACGGCAAGCACGAGCAGCGCACGCGCGATATTCTCGCCGAACTGCTGCCCGGCGTGTCGATCACGCTCTCCAGCGAGGTGTCGCCCGAGATCCGCGAGTACGAGCGCTGGTCGACCGCGGTCGCCAACGCCTATGTGCAGCCCGTGATGGACCGCTACCTCGGCCGCCTCGACGAGGCGCTGCGCAAGCAGGGCGTGAGTTGCCCCCTCTTCCTCATCACGTCGGGCGGCGGCCTCGCCGCGCTCGAGACCGCACGCAAGTTCCCGATCCGGCTGGTCGAATCCGGCCCGGCCGGCGGCGCCATCCTGGCCGCGGCGCTGGCGCGGCAGTGCGGCCTCGACAAGGTGCTGTCGTTCGACATGGGCGGCACCACCGCCAAGATCTGCCTCATCGACCACGGCGAGCCGCAGCATTCGCGCTCCTTCGAGGTGGCGCGGCAGTATCGATTCCTGAAGGGCAGCGGCCTGCCGCTGCGCATCCCGGTCATCGAGATGGTCGAGATCGGCGCCGGCGGCGGTTCGATCGCCTCGGTCGATTCGCTGAGCCGCGTCAATGTCGGCCCCGAGAGTGCCGGCGCCGAACCCGGTCCCGCGAGCTATGGCCGCGGCGGCAGCGAACCCACCGTGACCGATGCCGACGTGGTGCTGGGCCGCATCGACCCCGGCTACTTCGCCGGCGGCTCGATCAAGCTCTCGCCCGACAAGGCAGGTGTCGCCGTCGACAAGTCGGTCGGCACGCCGCTTGGGCTGAAGCGCATCGACGCGGCGTTCGGCGTGAGCGAGATCGTCGAGGAGAACATGGCCAACGCCGCGCGCGTCCACGCCGTCGAGCGCGGCAAGGAGCTGCAGGACCGCACCATGATCGCCTTCGGCGGTGCCGCCCCCATCCATGCCGCACGGCTGGCCGAGAAGCTCGGCATCAAACGCGTCATGGTGCCGGCCGGCGCGGGCGTCGGTTCGGCCGTCGGCTTCCTGATGGCGCCGGTCGCCTACGAGGTCGTGCGCAGCCGTTACGTCCAGCTCGACCAGAACTTCGACCCGGCCTACGTCGACAAGCTGTTCGCCGAAATGCGCACCGAGGCCGAGGCAGTGGTGAAGGCGGGCGCCCCGAACGCGAAGCTGATCGAGACCCGCACCGCCGACATGCGCTATCGCGGCCAGGGCCACGAGATCACCGTCAGCCTGCCACCCGGCAAGTTCGACGCCGCCTCGCGCGCGACGCTGGTGAAGCTCTACGAGGAAGGTTACGCGGCGACCTTCGGGCGAACGATCCCGGGCCTCGATGTCGAGATCATGAACTGGACGCTGCGGCTCGCCGCCGAACAGCCCGAGCAGCCGAAGGCGGGGGCGCAACCGGCCGACAAGCCCGCGACGGCGCGTTCGAGCCGCGCGGTCTACGACCCGGCCGACCAGGACATGAAGAATGTCCAGGTCTACCATCGCGCCGATCTTTCGATCGGCAGCTTCGTGCCCGGCCCGGCGGTCATCGTCGAGGACGAGACGACCACCATTGTCCCGAAAAGCTTCGCCGCGAGGATCAATCCGATCGGCGCCATCCTGATGGAGAAGGTGTAGCCATGAGCTTCAACGATCCCCTCTCGCCCATCCGCCTGCAGCTGATGTGGGACCGCTTGATCGCAGTCGTCGAGGAGCAGGCGCTGGCGCTGATCCGCACCGGCTTCTCGACCTCGACGCGCGAGGCGGGCGATCTTTCCGCCGGGGTCTTCGACCTCGAGGGTGCCATGCTGGCCCAGGCGGTGACCGGCACGCCCGGCCACATCAACTCGATGGCCCGCGCCGTGCGCCACTTCCTCGCGAAATTCCCGGCCCACACCATGAAGGAAGGCGACATCTTCCTGACCAACGACCCGTGGAAGGGCACCGGCCATCTGCACGACTTCACCTTCGTCACGCCGACCTTCCGGCGCGGCAAGATGGTGGCGATGTTCGCGAGCACCTGCCACGTCGTCGATATCGGCGGCCGCGGCATGACGACCGACGCCCGCCAGGTCTATGAGGAAGGCCTCTACATCCCGCTGATGCGCTTCGCCCGCGAGGGCAAGGTCGACGAGACCCTGGTCGAGATCGTGAGCGCCAACGTGCGCGAGCCGATCCAGGTGGTGGGCGACCTCTACTCGCTGGCGACCTGCAACGAGATCGGCTGCCGCCGCCTGATCGAGATGATGGACGAGTTCGCCATCGACGATCTCGATCGCCTGGGCAGCCACATCCTGGAGAAGTCGAAGCAGGCCTCGCTGGAGGCGATCCGCAAGATCAAGCCCGGCACCTACAGCTACACCATGCGCGTCGACGGCGCCGACAAGCCGATCGACCTTGTCGCCACGATGACGATCGGCGACAGCGGCATCGATGTCGACTTCACCGGCACCTCGGGCGTGTCGGCCTACGGCATCAACGTGCCGGTCTGCTACACCGAGGCCTACGCCTCGTTCGGCGTGAAGTGCATCGTGGCGCCCAAGGTGCCCAACAACGAGGGCTCGCTGTCGGTGATCCGCGTCACCGCGCCGCCGAACTCGATCCTCAATGCCCTGAAGCCCGCCCCGGTGGCGGCGCGCCACGTCACCGGCCAGATGCTGCCCGACGTGATGTTCGGCTGCCTGCACCAGGCGCTGGGCGGCCACGTGCCGGCCGAGGGCACGTCGTGCCTGTGGAACCTGTTCGCGCTGGGCGGACCGGGCTCGACCGGCGACGATCCGTCGGAGACCGTCCACGCCAAGCCGTTCAGCGTCATGAGCTTCCACGCCGGCGGCACCGGCGCGCGGCTGGGCGCCGACGGGCTCTCGGCGACGGCCTTTCCGAGCGGCGTGAAGAACGTGCCGATCGAGGTCAACGAGGCGGTGTCGCCCATCGTCGTGTGGCGCAAGGAGTACCGCCAGGATTCCGGCGGCGCCGGTGAGTTCCGCGGCGGGCTGGGCCAGATCATGGAAGTCGGCACCCTCGACAAGGCGCCGTTTGCGCTCAGCGCCTACTA
>DATGZZ010000766.1:0-14287 GCA_035296945.1 Reyranella sp. | reverse complement strand
CGCAAGGAGCCGGGCCAGCTCTCCTACGCCTCGGCCGGGCCGGGGACCTCGCAGCATCTGTCGATGGAACTCTTCAAGATGCGCGCCAAGCTCGACATCGTGCACATTCCCTACAAGGGCAGCGGGCCGGCGATGGCCGATCTGCTGGGCGGCCACGTCAAGCTGATGATGGACAGCACGGCGGCGGCGCTGAGCGCGATCACCGACAAGCGCATCAAGGCGCTGGCGCTCACCACGGCACGCCGCGCCGCGCCGCCGCTCGACTTCATCCCGCCGATCGCCGACACCCTGCCGGGCTTCGACGCCGCCGGCTGGTCGGGTCTGGCGGCACCCGCGCGCACGCCGCTCGAGATCGTGGCCAAGGTGAACCGCGACGTGAACGCGCTGCTGCAGGATCCGGCCGTGGTGCGCGAGATCGAGCGCCGCGCCGGCATGCCCGCGCCCGGCTCGCCCATCCAGTTCGCCGAGTTCATCAAGAAAGAGATCGACACCTGGGGCGAGGTCGTGCGCGCGACGGGCACGAAGCCGGGGACTTAAGCCCCGCTGTCACCCCGAGCGAAGCGAGGGGCCTTTAAGGCCACAGGAAAGGTCCCTCGCTTCGCTCGGGATGACAGTTATGGGAACGTGCGTCAGACCCCGACGATCCGCAGCGCATAAATCAAACCGACCACCAGCAGGCCGATGAACACCGTCTGCGTGATCAGCAGCATCACCGGCGCGATGCCGATGCGGGCGAGAGCCAGCAGCGAGGTCTTGATGCCCAGCGCGGCAATGGCGGTGATGATCAGGAACGAGGAGATGTCGGCCACCGCGGCCTTCACGTCGGGCGGTACGACACCCGCCGAATTGAGCGCGGCGAGCGCCAGGAAGCCGAACAGGAACACCGGCGGCGAGGGCCGTGCTTCGCCCGCGGCCTCACCACCGCGCGCCACCCACCAGGCGATGCCGGCAATCGCGGGCAGCAAGAACGCCACGCGTAAAAGCTTGGTGATGATGGCCTCGGTCAGGACCTGCGGCCCCATCGTCTGGCCCGCCCCCGCGACCTGCGCCACGTCATGGATGGCACCGCCCAGGAACACGCCCATCTCGTGCAGCGAATAGCCCAGCACCGGCTGCAGGGCGGGATAGATCACCATCACCACGGTCGAAAGGAAATTCACGCCCATCACCGTGAAGGCGAGGTCGCGGTCGGAATTGGCGTGCTTGGGCAGCACTGCCGAGGCCGCCATCGCTGCCGCCGCCCCGCACACGCCGGTGGCGCAGCCGGTCAGCAGGCCGAAGTCGCGGCTGAGCCCGAACAGGCGGGCCGCCCAGGCGCCGAACACGATGGTGCAGGAAACCGCGGCGAGTGCGATCAGCACCGGCAGCGCGCCGCCGTCGACGAGCTGCCCGAAGGTGAGCCGCGCGCCATAGAGCGCCACGCCGACGCGCAGCAGCGTCCGGCCGGCGAATTCGATGCCGGGCTTCAGCACGGCGCGGTCCGACAGCGGCTGCAGCGCCATGCCGATCACCAGGGTGAGGATCAGCGGCGGGATCCACACCGCGCCGAAGCGCAGGAAATTCTGCTTGTCGGCTGTGAAGGCGATGGCGGCGATGACGGCGCACAGCGCCACGCCGGGCGCCACCCGACGCAGGTTGTCGGGCGCCCACAGACGGACGATCTCGACGGCGACGGCGCTGCTACGCATCAAGGATGGCGACGAGCTGGCCTTCGTCGATCGCCTCGCCTTCGCTGACCCGGATCTCCTTGATGGTGCCGGCCTTGGGCGAGAGCACGGGGATCTCCATCTTCATCGATTCCAGGATCATGATCTCGCCGTCGGCCTCGATCCGATCGCCGGGCTTGGTCTGGATCTTCCACACATTGCCCGCGATTTCCGACTTCACGTTGACGACGGCCATGCCCGGCTGATCTCCGCTGCGATGCTCAGGCGTTCTTTTCGGCCACGGCAAGGGCGAAGGCAAGCGCCGACCGGCCCTGGCGTGCGCCCAGCCGGTATGCGGCCTCGTTGACCTCCGACAGGAAGCCGTCGAGCAGGGTCGACCGGCCATCGCCGATGCGGGCAGACATGGTCGAGACGGTGGTGGCGGCAATGCCGGCCCGGTCGAGGATGGCCAGGCCGGCAACGCCGGCATGCTCCATGCCGAAGCCGGCATCGTTGAACAGCACCAGCCGCGGCCCGAACGCCAAGGCCGTTTCGCCCGCCGGCACGCCGCCGTGGCTGCCGCTCGACACGACCTTGCCTCGGTCGCGCAGGGTCGCGAGCGAGATCGAATCCACGCACAGGATGCGTCCGGCCATGGTGCGGGCTTCGGTGAGCGGCGCCGGCTTGGGATGCGGCCACGGGGCGGCTTTCAGGAGCTCTGCGGCTTCCGCCACGCTCTGGCCTGGCTTGACGCCACACGCTTCGGCCAATGGATTTGCGCGGCCGATGACGCCGCGCTTCAGCATGTCGGCGCCGTCGCCGATGCGCGCGCTGCCGCTCAACACCGCCGCCATCGCCATACCCTGCGCCTCGGCCCAGGCGAGGCCGCTGACGCCGGCTTCGTCGCGGCCGATGCCGGCATCGTTGTGGATCGCCGCCCGTGCGCCGGCCTTGGCCGAGAGATAGGCGGCGTAGACCGCACCGTGCGAGCCGCCGACCACGACCGCGCCGTCCGCGGCGGGCGGCAGCTTGGTGACGCTGGGAACGGCGAGGATGGAAACGGTCATGGCGACAGCCTTCCGACGAACGGTCTATATCTTCGCGCATGATCGAAGGTGCCCCGGAAGGACCCTGCCCATGCGGACGACCGTCCGCGCTCTGCGTTTGTCCGCCGACCCCTGTCGTCGACAACAAGGTGACGGTACTTATCCTGCAACATCCACAAGAGCAGGACCGCGTGCTGGGCACGGCTCGATTGCTGACGCGCTCACTAGCTGACGCTCATGTCTCAGTGGGGCTGTCATGGCGCAACCTCGGCCATGCATTTGCGAATCGGAATGAACAACGTCCGGTCGATCCGCGTCAATGGGGCGTGCTCTATTTGGGCGCCGGCAACCTTGGGGACAAAGCGCGGCAGCTATGCAAGGACCCGCTGATCGCCATCGATCGCAAGGGCGAAGCGCTGGCCGACCAGGCCGCGGCGCTTGCCGGCCTGCAGGGATTGGTGGCCCTCGACGGCAACTGGGCGCAAGCCAAGGCGCTGTGGTGGCGCAACGCCTGGCTGACGCGCCTGCGCCGCCTGGTCGTGGTGCCGGACGGGCCGTCGCTCTATGGCAATCTTCGCCGTGAAGCGCGGCCCGACGCCGTATCGACCCTCGAAGCGGTGGCGCTGGCGCTGTCCGTGCTGCAACGCGACGCGACGGTGCGCGAGCGCCTGTTGGTGCCGTTCCGCGAGCTGGTCAGGCGGGCAAAAGCCGCCGGAGTCCATGATTCCAAGCGGGATCGTCGGTCGCGCCGTTAGCCCCTATACTTGCCCCATGCTCGACCAGCCGGCCGCCCAGCTTCCCGTCGCCCAGCGCACCAACCCCGAACGATCCTTCGCCGAGGAAGTGCGTGCGCTGCGCCTGGGCGATGGCGAGGTGTTCCGCGGCGAGGGCATTCTCGCCGTCACCAAGGCGATCCTGCAATCGGGCGTGGCCTATGTCGGCGGCTACCAGGGCGCGCCGGTGTCGCATCTGGTCGACGTGCTGGTCGAATCGCAGGACCTGCTCGACGAGCTCGGCGTCCATCTCGAGACCTGCACCAACGAGGCCTCGGCTGCAGCCCTGCTGGGCGCCTCGATCAACTATCCGCTGCGCGGCTGCGTCACCTGGAAGTCGATCGTCGGCACCAACGTGGCGGCCGACGCGCTTAGTAACCTCGCATCGCCTGGCGTCATCGGCGGCGCGCTGATCGTGGTCGGCGAGGATTACGGCGAGGGCGCCTCGATCATCCAGGAACGGGCGCACGCCTATGCGCTGAAGTCCTCGCTGTGGCTGATGGATCCCAGGCCCAACCTGCCGTCGATCGTGCGCTGCACGGAGAAGGCCTTCGAATTGTCGGAGGCGACCAATACGCCGGTGATGATGGAGCTGCGCATCCGCGCCTGCCATGTCACCGGCGAGTTTTTGGCCAAGGACAACAAGCCGCCGTCGGTGTCGCGCAACCATCGGCTCGCCAATCCCGCCCCGCACAACTACGACCGCATCTCCCATCCGCCGTCGACCTACGCGCACGAGAAGATCAAGGTCGAGGTCCGCCAGCCGGCGGCACAGCGCTTCATCGTCGAGCATGGGCTGAACGAATTCCTGGCCGGTGAGCGCTCCGACCTCGGCATCATCGTGCAGGGCGGCATCACCAACGTGCTGCTGCGCGGCCTCGGCCGGCTGGAGGTCGAAGGCCAGGTCCCGACCTTGGTGCTGAACGTCACCCATCCGCTGGTGCCCGAGCAGATCGCCGACTTCTGCCAGGGAAAGCGCGCCGTCCTCATCGTCGAGGAGGGTGGTCCCGACTACATCGAGCAGGCGGTCCACGCGATCCTGCGCAAGCGCGACATCGGCACCAAGGTTTACGGCAAGGACGTGCTGCCGATGGCGGGCGAGTACACCGCCGAGGTGGTGACCGACGGGCTGCTGACGTTCTTCGCCCAGTCGGCCAACGACATCGACCTTGCCAAGCCGCGCGAGCGCTTCGAGGCGGCGCGCACCGGTCGCGCCGAGGCTCAACGGCTGCTGGGCGGGCCGCTGCCGCTCCGGCCGCCGGGCTTCTGCGTCGGCTGTCCCGAGCGGCCGGTCTTTTCGGCCATCAAGCTGCTCGAGCGCGAGGTCGGCAAGGTCCATATCTCGAGCGACATCGGCTGCCATTCCTTCGCGACGCTGGCGCCGTTCAACCTCGGCAACTCGATCCTGGGCTTCGGCATGTCGCTCGCCGCCGCGGGCGCGGTGGCGCCGATGATGCAGAAACGCACCATCTCGGTGATGGGCGACGGCGGCTTCTGGCACAACGGGCTTTTAAGCGGCGTCGCCTCGGCGATGTTCAACCGCGGCGATCGCGTGCTGGTGATCATGCAGAACGGCTACACCTCGGCCACCGGCGCGCAGTTCATCCCCAACACCTCGGGCAACCGCCGTGACGGCGAGACGACCTCGGACATCGCCGCGACCCTGAAGGCGATGGGCGTGAAATGGCTGCGCACCATCCGCACCTACAATGTCGCGACCATGCTCACGACCCTGCGCGAGGCCATGAGCAGCGACGACAAGGGGCTGAAAGTGATCGTCGCCGACGGCGAATGCCAGCTCGCCCGCCAGCGCCGTATCCGCCCACAGATCGCCGCTCAGCTGAAACGCGGCGAGCGCGTCGTACGCACGCGCTTTGGCGTCGACGACGAGGTCTGCACTGGCGATCACTCCTGCATCCGCCTGTCGGGCTGCCCGTCGCTGGTGGTCAAGCCCAGCCCCGATCCGCTGCGCTCCGATCCGGTGGCCCACGTCAACAACGGCTGCGTCGGCTGCGGCCTGTGCGGCGAGGTGGCCGACGCCGCCGTGCTGTGCCCATCCTTCTACAAGGCCGACATCGTTCAGAACGCGACCTGGTGGGACCGCCTGAAGTGGCGTTTCCGGATGGCGGTGATCGGAGCGATGGCGTGACTTTCTTTGCTGGGAGCGCGCCACTCCGTGGCGCTCATGGGCTGTGTGATCCACAAAGATGCGCCACGGAGTGGCGCGCTCCCAGCAATGAGTATGACGCGGGACTGGCGTCGCGCGTCCCTAGCCCATGAAACCCATCACCATCCTGGTCGGCGCCCTCGGCGGCGACGGCGGCGGCGTGCTGTGCGACTGGATCGTCGCCGCCGCGCAGAGCCAGGGGCTAGCCGTGCAGGCGACGCAGATCCCCGGCGTGGCGCAGCGCACCGGCGCCACGACCTACTATCTCGAAGTCATGCCCTCGCGGGCCGCCCAGCCCTCGGTGCTGGCGCTCAATCCCGCCATCGGCGAGGTCGACGTGGCATTGGCGACCGAGCTCCTGGAGGCCGGCCGCATGATCTTCAACGGCTTCGTGACGCCCGACCGCACCACCCTGATCGCCTCGACGCATCGCGTGCTGGCGATCGGCGAGCGCACGGCCATGGGTGAGGGCAGCTTCGATGTCGGCCGCCTGCTGCGCGCCGTGAAGGAGCGCAGCAGGCAACAGATCCTGTTCGACATGGACCAGGCCGCCGAGGAGTCGGGCGGCGTGATCAACGCCGTCCTGCTGGGCGCGCTGGCTGGTTCGGGCAGGTTGCCGATTCCCGATGCCGCCTTCGAGACGGCGATCCGCCATGGCGGCAAGGCCGTCGACACCAACCTCGCGGCCTTCGCCTTCGGCCGCGGCCATGCCCGCGGCGAGCTCGCCCAGGTCGTGCGCGAGCATCGCAAGCGCCAGGCCGGCGCGCAGGGCATCGAAGATCTGCTGGCGCGCGCCCGGCGCTCCTATCCCGCGGTGACGCTGGATGTGATCGAGGAGGGCATGCGCCGCCTGACGGCCTATCAGCATCGCTGGTACGCCGAATGGTACCTCAACCGGCTGGACACGGTGCATGCGCTGGGCTCGACCGAGCTTTTACGCGAGACGGCGCGGCATCTGGCGGTCCGCATGTCGTTCGAGGACGTGATCCGGGTCGCCCAGGCCAAGACCTCGCCCGAGCGGCTGGCCCGTGTGCGCGCCGAAGTGCGCGCCAGGGACGGCGAGCCGGTGGAGATCACCGAGCATTTCAAGCCTGGCATCGAGGAGATCGCCGCGATCCTGCCGCCGGTCTGGGCCAGACGGCTGCTGGCCTGGGGCGAGCGCACCGGACGGCTGGGCAAGACCTACTTCTCCATGCATTTGCGCTCGACCACCGTGCTCGGCTTCCTTCGCCTGCGCCTGGTGGCCGGCCTGCGCTCTTACCGACCGCGGACCAACCGCTTCGTCGAGGAGCAGGCCGAGATCGACCGCTGGCTGGAGCAGATACGCGCCGCAGGGCGCACCAACGTCGACCTGGCGCGCGAGATCGCCGAGTGCGCCCGCCTGATCAAGGGTTACGGCGACACCCATAAGCGCGGGCTGGCCAACTACCGCCGCATCACGGCCGACGTCATCGAGCCCGCCTTGGCGTGGCGCATGACTCCTCGCGCGGCGGTGGACGCCGTCGCGAGCGCTCGGGTGGCCGCCCTGGCCGATCCGGAAGGCGAGACGCTGTCCAAGACCCTGGCGGCCATTGCCGCGGCTGCTCCGGTGCTGCGCCATGCCGCTGAGTAGCCGGCACGAGGTGACCGTCGAATGGGGCGATTGCGATCCCGCCGGCATCGTCTACTACCCGTCCTATTTCCGCTGGTGCGACCAGGCGAGCCACCGGCTGTTCGTCGCGGCCGGCGTCGCGCACAACGACACGCGCAGCGGGCAGTGGACGGAGGGCACGCCGCTGGTGGCCGCCGAATGCTCCTTCAAGCGCGCCTCGCAGCCGGGCGAGAGACTTATCATCGAAAGTCACGTCTCGCGGTTTGGCCGAAGCTCCTTCACCATCAGCCATGTGTTCCGCGACGCCGCGGGCGAGATCGCCGCCCAGGGCAGCGAAACCCGCATCTGGGCGAAGAAGTCGGGCGATGCGCGCTCGCTGGAGGCTGTGCCGATTCCCGAGGATGTCAGGAAACGACTGCACGGCTAGATTCGTCACTTGCTTGGCGTGCGGCCTCTCTGTCTGGCCGGTGTAAGGAACACACCCGAAGGGGTTGCCTGCGGCTGCCACCGGTTCAAAGCAGTCCGCACCCATCGGGCGCCGGGCACTTCGACGAAATAGTGCAGCAGGGTTGCTGCGATGATGGAGACGACGCCGGCCGCGATGACGCCCTCAATCGTGGTCCAGCCTTGCGTCACGCACCAGCGAATGACCGCGAAGCCCAGCACGACGTGAACGAGATAAAGCGGGTAGGATATTACGCCCAGGAGGACGAGCGGCCGCCACGCCAATAACCTGCCATGCCGGCTGATGGCGAACCAGACGAGGGCCGTGAAGGCGATGGTGAGGGGCAGGTAGATACGGCCCGGCGTGTCGAACGACCGCTCGCCGCCGCCCAGTGCTGTCGCGGCGATGGCCACGACCAGGGCGACCCACGTAATCGGCCGCGTCGCGCGGGCGTGGATGCGATAGAGGCAGATGCCGATCAGGAAGAAGTTGCTGTAGTGGACCAGCAGCACGATCGAGCTGCGATGGTGCAGCCGGACATCCAGGGTCGCGATGAACAGGCAGCTCGCGGCGACGGCCAGCAGGCCGAACCACTCGGTCCAGCGCAACATCCCCAGGGCCAGGATCAGACCCATGCCGATGTAGAACACCAGCTCGTAGGTCAGCGTCCAATAGGGCATGTCCATGGCGGTCTGGCCGAACAGGGCGGGCGCCATGGTGAGGTTGGCGAGGAACTGCGGCACCGTCGGCGTGTCCAGCACGGGCACAGGTGACAAGGTGCGGATCACGGTGGCCATGACCAGGGCGGCGAGGAAGGCCGGCATCAACCGCGCCGCGCGCGAGACCGCGAACTCGCGGACGGTCTTCTTGCGTTCGATCGTCATCAGGATCACGAAGCCGCTGATGATGAAGAACAGCTCGACGCCTAAGTGGCCGGGCCCGAGGTCGACGGACAGCGGGATGCGCCCCGGGTAGAGCACGTCGTAGTATTGCCCGTGATGGTGTAACATCACCGCCGCGGCTGCGAATCCGCGCAGCACGTCAAGTCCGGCGATGCGCTCTGTCGCTGCTCGCACCTTATGGCCCCCGCTAAAGTTGTCAGTGATCGCTGGCGGATCAATGCCATACCGCTGTTCGGCAACAGGCGGGGTGACTAGCCCGTGACAAGCTCACGGTTGCGTGAGGTGCTCTGCAACAACTATGCGGCGACGGGCAGCCGTGGCCGCTGGATGTTGCGCCAGCTCATCGATAGCGCGATAGATGATGGCGCCGATGTCGTTGTGGTAGAGCCACAGGCTGTTGGCTTGGCCGTCAAAGTTGGGCTCGCCGCCCATGCTGGGTGGCAGCTTGTAGCCGGTGCCCAGGCCGATGCCGAACAGGTTGGGCAGGCTCGTGCCGTCGCTCAGCAGGAGGCGGCTGTGCTCTCCGACGGCGACGCCGCCCAGCTCGGCATTGAGCGTCAGCCGTTGGCCGCCGGCGTCGAATATCGGCAGCGTTGTCGAGCGATAGCCGAAGCTCGGCACGACCAGCGCCGCTTCCGCGATCATCGTGCCGAGCTCCCCGGCACCGAGGCGCTGCATGTCCATTGTGATGACCCGCGGCTCCGGCGTCGTGCGCGGACGCTGCGCGACCTGGCGCCACATCTC
The DNA here is from genome assembly GCA_035296945.1 of Reyranella sp. Lineage (GTDB taxonomy): Bacteria > Pseudomonadota > Alphaproteobacteria > Reyranellales > Reyranellaceae > Reyranella. The sequence continues at coordinate 4,973 of DATGZZ010000766.1, read as the reverse complement.
GCGGCCGAAGCCGCGCAGTCCGCCCATGCGATTGACCCTCTGGGTGCGTGGGCAGATGTCGCCCGGCGCCACGTCATAGAGGTCGTCGAGCGCGGCTTGGCGATCGGGATAGAAAATGCGCGGCTCGCGCCGCTGCAGGATGATGATCTGCCCCTTGGCCAGGCGTTCGGCTCCCGGCAATTCGAGCAACGCGCCGGCGACCGAATAGGCGCTGTGCGAACCGCCCAGGATCAGGATCGGCCGCTGGCCGGCCTCGGCGAGGATCTGGTCGGCTTCCTTGAGCCCGGCACTCGATAGAGCCCGATCCGACGGCATGACGTGACGCATCTGGCAATTGGCCAGCATCAGGCCCGGCTTGAGCTCGCCATGCATCCAGCGCTGGCGGCCGCCTAGGGCGACGACGGCGGAGTGGGCGGCCAGGATGCTCTCGCGGCCGTCGGGACCGGCGATCTCGACCTCGACCGAGCCGTCGGGACGGAGATGGATAGCGCGCGCCTCCGTGCAGAGATGCAGCGCGGACCGCTCGGCGAGCATGGCGGCGAGCGCAACGCCGATGCGGCGCATATAGCGGTCGACGAGGGTGAGCGGCGGAAAGCTGTCGCGGTACCACGCCATCTCATGAGCCACCGGCTCGTCGCGCAACGGCTTCAGCTCAGCCGGCAGGCCTGCGGCCTCCAGGCATTCGAGGTAGGAGCCGCCCAGCGAGTCGGACTTGATGCCGAACCGCCCGAGCGTGCCGCCGAGATGCGCCTGGCGCTCGACCACGGCCACGCCGCGATCGAGCCACGCGGGAAGCAAGCCGTGCTGCGCCGCCCATATGATAGGGCCGAGGCCTCCGGGGCCGCCGCCGATGATGACTGAAGACAACATGGCGGAAGCTTCCTTCGTTACGCGAACACGTCGTGGAATACGCGAGCAACGCGCTCGACTACCTTTTCGTCGACCGAGTGCGACGTCGGCAGGTTCAAGCCTGTAGCCGAGAGCTCGATGCTGTTGGGGCAGGAGCGGGCATACTTGCCGTAAGGCGGCAGGGCCGACAGGGGGTGGAAGAAGGGCCGCGTCTCGATCTGGGCCTCATGGGCGGCTCGCATCAGCAGCAGCCGCTTGTCCGCCGGAACCTGCACGCAGGTCATCCACACGACGGGCCGGTACTCGTCGGGCAGCTCCGGCGGAAACCGCACGTCGGGAATGCCCTTCAGCGCCTCGCGATAGAGCGCCGCGATGCGGGCATTACGCTGCAGCACCTCGTGGACGCGCCAGATCTGCGATTGGCCGATCGCCGCCTGCAGGTTGGTGATGCGATAGTTGAAGCCCACCCGTTCGTGCCAGTAGGAGCGGTCCGGCGACATGCCGTGATCGCGCAGCACGCGCAGAGAGCTCGCGAGTTCGCCCGAATCGGTGACGCACATGCCGCCTTCGCCCGTGGTCACGATCTTGTTGGCGTAGAACGAGAAGCAGGAGACGTCGCCGAACTGGCCGACCGCCTTGCCGCGATAGCGCGCACCGTGGGCTTCGGCGCAGTCCTCGACCACGGCGATGCCCCGGCCGCGGGCGAAGTCGGTGATCGGCCCGATTTCGGCCGGCCGGCCGTAGAGGTGGACCGGGATGATCGCCTTGGTCTGTGCCGTGCAGGCGCGTTTGACGGCCTCGCGGCTCATGCACCAGGTCTGGCGATCGACGTCGACGATCACCGGCGTGGCGCCGCAATAGAGCACCGCGTTGATGGTCGCGGCGAAGGTGAGGTCGGGCACGATCACCTCGTCGCCCGGCCCGATGCCGAGCGCGACCAGCGCCAGATGCAACGCGACGGTGCCGTTGGAGACGGCAACGCCGTGGCGGACTCCGACGAAGCGGCTGAAGTCCTCCTCGAACTTGTTGACGTAGGGCCCCTTACTCGAAATCCATCCGGAGATGAAGGCGTCGAGCACGGAGCGGAAGTCGTCGCTCGTCATGTGTGGCATCGCGACCTGGATGGGCCGCGTCGAGCGATCGATCAGGACACCCGTCAGGTGGCCGCTCGAATCGACCACCGGCCGCAGGATTTCATGTTCATCGACGTCGTTACGCAAGGGCGTGGCCGCGATCATGTTACCCGCCGGGTGCCAGCCCAGCGTGGGATCGACGATCGCCGTGCCGTCGGACAGCGCTCGCCGTATGTCGTCAAGCGAGATTCGACCGATGAAGCGATGGTCGTCGCCGACGACCAAGCATGAGCCCAGCCCGTTATCGAGACACTTCTCGATGACCGACAGGACGCTTTCTGACTTGTTACACACGAACGCGGCTTCAATTGACGACTCCTCCGGCACGGCCAGAGACATTTAGCCTCCCTTCGCGAGACACCCCTCTCGCGCGCCCGGGCTGACGGGCAGTTCGCTATTCTTGTGATTCGGCCTGTGGGCTTGCCAGTGTCCAGATTGTGGCTGACGGACAGTGTGCTGTGTCGGCAACAGTCGGCGAAAGCGACGGTCGAAAGATCGCTGCAGATGCGAACGTCGGTTGCGCCGACACAGCTTGATCACTGGCGTCTCGAATGGCCGCCACACATCGTTTTAAGCAGGGAGACGCGTAATGCATTGCCTGTGGTTGACCCTCGCCGATCCGGACCCGGCCACCAACGGCCAGCTCATCTATTCCAAGGGACTGATCGAGGCGGCGCGCGATGCCGGCGCCACGCTGCGTGTGATCGGCCTGGCGCGGCGCGAGAGCCCACGGACGGTGTGCGATCTGCTCGGCATCGACTGGCGGCTGGCCGACGAGCAGGTCCAGTCGCCGTGGCGCCGCCTGCTGTCGTCCGTGCCCGGCGTTGCCCACCGCGGCAATGCACCCAACATGAAACGGCTGCTCGACCAGGCGTTGGCGGAGCGGACATGGGACGCCATCGTCTTCGACAGCATCAGCAGCGGCTGGGCGCTCGGCGCCGTGCTGCGCCATTCCCGGCAGAGCCTGCGGCCGCCGCGCATTGTCTACCTGTCCCACAACCACGAGGTCACGGTGGCGCGCCGCATCGTCAAGGCCGCCCGCGGTCTGCGCCGCGTGTCGAAGGCGGTCGACTATCTCAAGGTGAGGCGCCTGGAGCGCCGGCTGGTCGGCGCGGCCGACCTGGTGACGTCGAACACGCCCGACGACTGCCGTCGGTTTGCCGCGGGTGCCAAGGGACGTTCCATCGTCTTCCTGCCGCCCGGATATGCCGGAGCACGGCTCGAGGCCCGCACGATCGACGATGACGTGCCACGCCGGGCCATCCTCGTCTCCAGCCTCGATTGGCCGCCCAAGCGCGCTGCGGTGGAAGCCTTTCTCGCCGATGCCACGGCGATGCTGGCCCGGGAAGGGATCGGCCTGCAGGTCGTGGGCGAGGCCGAGCCCGCCTATCTCGAGACCCTGCGACGGCGCTTTCCGTCGGTCGATTTCGTCGGCCGGGTCGACGATGTCCGGCCCTACATGCGCCAGGCGCGGCTCGCGCTGGTGCCCGATCTTCTGGGCGGCTTCAAGCTCAAGGGGCTGGATTACGTGTTCAACCGACTGCCGATCCTCGCCATGCGCATTGCCTTGCCGGGCATGCCGCTGGAGGACGGGACGAACATCGGCCTGTTCGACAGCCATCCCGCCATGGCCGACGGCGTGGTCGAGCTGATCGACGACTTCCAGCGGCTGAATGCCTGGCAGGCCGCCGCCTACGACGCCTGCGCCGACCGTTTCGACTGGCGGCGGATCGGCCACCATCTGGTGCAGCATCTCGCCAAGGCCGAGACGCTGTCGCCTACAGCTCGGAGAGACGCTTCGACATTTGCCGCAGCGTCTCGATCGGCTCATCTCGCGGCAGGAAGATGAAATTGTAGATGTAGCGGCCGAAGCGTTGGCGCTGCTGCAGCGGCGCCGTGAGGTCCGGCAGATCGGCCGGATTCTGCAGGACGCTGGCCGAGAACAGGCTCATCGGCTCGATGTGGCCGGCCTGGACGAAGTAGCCCCGATAGTCGAGGTCCTTGAAGTAGGCCTTGGCGCGGGCGAGGCCGCCCGGCGACAGGCGCTCGTCGATCTCGACCAGCATCCGCGGCCGGCAGCGGCGGATGGTCTGCACCGCGCCGTCGAGCACGGCCTGCTCGTGGCCTTCGACGTCGATCTTGATGAAGCCGACCTCGCCGTCATAGACGCTGTCGAGCGTCGCCATCGGCACCTCGATGGCGCGATGGTCGGGATAGGTGGCGGAGGCCGTCGGCGAGACGGTCGAGCAGCCTGTCACCGTGACGCCGTCGACCACCGGCATGTGCAGCTCGACGGTGCCGGCGCGGTCGGACAAGGCGACGGACCGGATGTCCACGCCGTGCCGGAACTTGGCGTGCAGTGCATCGGCCAGGCTCGGCATGGGCTCGAAGGCAATAACGCGGCGGGCATGGCGGCGCAGGTAGTGCACGTAGCTGCCGTCGTTGGCGCCGACGTCGATGGCGTCCTTGTCGCGGTGGCACAGGAATTCCAGCAGGTGCAGCTCGACTTCGCCGTAGCGGCCGTAGAAGCGCGCCTCGCGCCAGTTGAGCAGCGCCTGCGGGCAGACCGACCGCAACGCCTGCCGCGCCTCCCTGTAGATCCCGCCGTCAGCACCTACACCCCTTGTCGAACCCTGGGCCTTGGCGGTCGCACTCATGATGCTACCTCACGTTGCGGTCGGGGCATCAAACGTAAGGGGGGCTGGGCGGGGCGGGGAGTGATCAGGCAGTGATATTGCGGCCGCTCATCTCCTCCCCCGTCTTACGCAGTCTTACGGGGGAGGGTAGGGAGGGGGCGAGCCTCATCAAGTTCGCTTGAAATTTCAGACCTGAAATCTTCGGAAGCCATCTTGTGGCCTTCCCCCTCCCGGCCTCCCCCGTATGACGGGGGAGGTGGAAGAGTGGACCGCTAAGCTGCCGCCTTCAGAATATCCGCCATCTTCTCGCCCACCATGATCGACGGCGCATTGGTGTTGCCCGAGGGCATGGTCG
>DATGZZ010000765.1:0-9662 GCA_035296945.1 Reyranella sp. | reverse complement strand
CTGTTCGAGGCCGCGACCTGGAACTTCGTCTGCCTGGAAGCGGACATCCCCAACAAGGGCGACTATCGCACCAACCATGTCGGCATCATGCCGGTGATCGCGGTGCGAGCGGCCGACGGGTCGATCAACTGCTTCGAGAATCGCTGCTCGCACCGTGGCGCGCTGATCGCCTTCGACGACGGCGGCAACGTCGGCAACCAGTTTCGCTGCGTCTATCACTCGTGGAGTTACGACCTCGCAGGCAATCTGCGCGGCATCGCCTTCGAGCGCGGCATCAACGGCGTGGGCGGCATGCCCAAGGATTTCTGCCGCGACGATTTCAGCCCGAGGAAGCTCCGCACCACGACGCTCTGCGGCCTGGTGTTCGCCACGCTGTCGCCCGACACGCTGCCGATCGAGGAGTATATCGGCGCCGAGGTTCTGCCGCGTCTGAAGCGCGTGCTCAACCGGCCGATCCGCGTCATGGGCCGCTTCGTGCAGCCGCTGCCCAACAACTGGAAGCTCTATATCGAGAACGTGAAGGACACCTATCACGCCTCGATCCTGCACACCTTCCTCACGACCTTCCGCATCTCGCGCCTGACCCAGGGCGGCGGCGTGCTGGTGAGCGCCGACGGCGGCAGCCATTCGAGCTACACCATCGCCATGCCCGAAGGCGCCAACGCAAATGCCTACAAGGAGCAGCAGATACGCTCCGACCAGGACGGCCGCTTCGCGCTCGCCGATCCCAGCGTGCTTGAGTCGGTCGAGGAGTTCGGCGACCACATCCAGCTGCAGATCCTGTCGGTGTTCCCGGGCTTCATCCTCCAGCAGATCCACAATTGCCTGGCCGTGCGCCACGTCGTGCCGCGCGGTGTCGGCAAGATGGACCTGGTGTGGACTTACTTCGGCTTCGAGGACGACACGCCTGAGATGAACCGGCGGCGCCTGAAGCAGCAGAACCTGGTCGGCCCGGCCGGCTTCATCTCGATGGAGGACGGCTGCATCGGCGGCTTCGTTCAGCGCGGCACGGCGGCGGCGGCCGACGAGGTCTCGGTGATCGAGATGGGCGGCAGCACGACGGAAAGCCAGGCGACGCGCGCCACCGAGGCCTCGGTGCGCGGCTTCTGGAAGGCCTATCGGCGGTACATGGGGTACTAATGCGCATGCCTCCCCAGCGAAGCTGGGGAGGTGTCGCCGTCACACGGCGACGGAGGGGTCATGGGCGACAACGATCCTGTGGCCCATGACCCCTCCGTCCGCTTCGCGGACACCTCCCCACGCGGAGCGTGGGGAGGAAGGGGAGGAAAATGGACATCGCGCGCCTCGTCGAACTCAACGCCACTTACGCGCGCGTCATCGATACCGAGCAGTTCGAGGAATGGCCAAAGCTGTTCCACGATCCCTGCCTCTACAAGCTGACGACGGCGGAGAACGTGGCACGCGGCCTGGAAGGTGGCCTGATCTACGCCGACACACGCGGCATGCTGGAGGACCGCGTTTCCTCCCTGCGCAAGGTCAACATCTACGAGCGCCAGCGCTATCGCCACATCGTCGGCCTGCCGGTCGTGCTCGGCCAGCACAACGGCGCGGCCGAGGTCGAGACGCCGTTCCTGATCGTGCGCATCATGCGCGAGGGCGACATGGATGTGTTCGCCACCGGCTGCTACCGCGACAAGGTCAAGCCGGATGCGTCCGGCGCCCTGCGCTTCGCCGAACGCATCGTCATCTGCGACGGCCGCCGCTTCGACACCCTGGTCGCGATTCCGTTTTAGCCGTTTCAAGTCCCTCCCCCGTCATACGGGGGAGGGTACGGGAGGGGGCAAGCCGCAGTGACGATGTCGGCAGATTTCAGATCTGAAATTCTCGGAGGCTGCGCGTGGGGCTCTCCCCCTCCCTGCCCTCCCTCGTATGACGGGGGAGGAGGATGAGTACGAGAGGGTGACATTCCTCACAGACGCGCCGCAACATTGACCGTATTCCCAGCAGGTTCACGCGGCGACAGGAGGCCTCCATGCCGGCAACGGTTCATTTCGCGACAAACCGTGTCCTGGACGGCCCGCCGGACGAGGTCGGGAGCTACAGCGAAAGCGTCGTGGCGCCGTCCAATGCCAACGAGGTCACCTACGGCACCGCGTTCGTCAACGACGCCAACCTGACCGCCGACACGATCGGCGCCATCACCTCGATCCAGACCATCGGCCAGGGCCAGTTCTCCCAGAGCGCGATCGACGATCTCAGCGACCCCGGCCGCAACCTGCTGGTCTTCATCCACGGCTTCGACAACAGCTTCGAGAACGCCATCACCCGCGCCGCCTTCAACCAGCAATGGTTCGCGGCCTCCGGCCTGCAGCAGGCCGAGACCAGCGTCGTTGCCTTCAGCTGGCCCTCGCGCGGCAAGCTCATAAGCCTGCCCTTCCCCAGCGCCGCCTATCGCCGCGACCAGACCGTGGCCGGCCAATCGGGCCTGCACATCATGACCTTCTTCGCCAACCTCGAGCCGATCATCGCCAGCGCGCGGGCCAAGGGCAATCGCGTGTTCCTGCTGGCGCACAGCATGGGCAACTGGGCACTGCAGGCCGCGGTGGAGAGCTGGTTCGCCCACGGCAACGGCGATGCCTTGCTGTTCGACGAGGTGATCCTCGCGGCCGCCGACGAGATCCACAGCAGTTTCGAGTTCCTGCCGGCCGGGCGCCTCAGCGCACTCGACCGGCTGAGCCGGCGCATCTCGACCTATGCCAGCGACAAGGATGTCGTGCTCGACATCAGCATGAAGATCAACTTCGCCAAGCGCCTGGGCCAGGACGGGGCGCACGACCGGTCCAACCAGGAGCGCTTTCCGTCGGACAAGTATCGCACCGTGATGTGCGGCGGCTTCACCGACTACCACATCGATATCGGCAGCTCGCACCAGTACTACCGCCGCTCGCCGGGCGTGCGCATGGACATCGCCAACACGATGGCCGGGAACGTCTGATACGCAGCGGCCTCACGCGATCGGCAGAAAAGCGTATCCGGAGCCTTCTTCGGCTACTCTGCCTATGCCTGGCTTCGCAATGTGCGCACCCGCCAGCCAGGCCTGTGTATGTGAAGCTTCTCGCAGCAGGTTGATCCGCGTCGCTCGGGCCATCGACTGGTCGAGATCGTAGGCCCATGTGAGTTCTGGCCGGGCAAACTGCGCGGCGGGAACATGGATCAGGTCGCCGCAAAACAGGATCCGGTCCTCGCCCGAGTCGAGCACGTAGGCCATGTGGCCGGGCGCGTGCCCCGGTATGGCAAGTGCCGCCAAGTGATCGCCCAACCGGTCTCCATCCCTGACCGGGGCGAGCAGGTGGCGAAAACGCTCCAGGTGCGGCTCGTCGACAAAGCCGGCAACGGCGTCGTGCGCGATCACGATCCTGGTCAGATTTGCGAACGCCACTCGACCGTCGCGCGTTATCAGCCCGTTCAAATGATCGAGATGCGTATGGGTGAGGGCGACGACGCCGATCGAGGATGGATCGATGCCCGCCTCGGCCATCGCGTCGTCGAGGTGACCCAGCGATGGCTCCCACTGGCCCCCTGCGCCGCAATCAACCAGCACGCCGTCGTTGCCAGCGCCCTCCAACAGGAAGCAATTGACCGACAGCCGAACGAGCGATGGTTCCTGTCCCGACGGCCCCGGCAGTGTGTATTTTCCAAGCCCAGGCCCCCGGCGGAGAAGATCTGCGGGCATGTCGACATGCCCGTCGCTGAGCGACCAGATCTTCCACGACCCCGAGGTACAGCTCAGGGTATTTGCGCTCTGCGACGTGATGATCATGGCGCTCTATTTATAGACGAACGCCTTGTCGTCCAGATCGATCGCCGGGAACTCGTTCTTCTCGTGCCAGTAATCCTGCGTGTGCTGCCATTCGCGCTTGTCGCCGCGCTTGGGCAAGAGGTGCATGCCGCGCGTGACGTAGCCCGGATTGAAGTTCTCCGTGTCGATCCAGGGCAGCAGCGGCATGTCCTTGTCCTCGGGCCGCAACGCCACCTCGACGCGGCGCGCCTGCTTGTCTTTCATGTGGCTGAGCAGACGACAGACAAAGTCGGCGACCAGGTCGGAGCGAAGGGTCCAGCTCGCGCGGAAATAGCCGAACACCCAGGCCATGTTGGGGATGCCGGTGAACATCATGCCGCGATAGGTGACGGTCTTGGCGAAATCGAGCGGCTTGTCGTCGATCGCGAAGGCGATGTCGCCCAGCACGTTGAGATGGAAGCCGGTGGCCGTGACGATGATATCGGCCGGCAGCTCTTTGCCCGACTTGAGCGAAATGCCCTTCTCGGTGAAACGCTCGATCTCGTCGGTGACGACCGAGGCCTTGCCCTTGCGCATGGCGCGGAACAGGTCGCCATCGGGCACGAAGGCGATGCGCTGCCGCCACGGCCGGTAGGAGGGCGTGAAATGGGTGCCGACGTCGAAGTCGGGCCCGAGATAGGCGCGCACGCCGGCCAGAAGCTCGTCGCGCACCTTGTCGGGCTCGTCGAACGAGCGCTGGGTGAACACCGACTGGTCGCGCAGGATGCGCCGGCGCACGATCTCGTGGATCCACGCTTCGTCGACCTCGAGCTGGCGCAGCTGGTCGGCGAGGTCGTTGGCGTTGCGCGCCGGGATGAAATAGGTCGGCGACCGTTGCAGCATGGTGACATGGGCGCAGTCGTCGGCGATGTTGGGCACCAGGGTCGCCGCCGTGGCCCCCGAGCCGATGACGATCACCTGCTTGTCCTTGAGGTCGATGTCTTTGGGCCAGGTCTGCGGATGGACGATGCGGCCCTTGTAGTCGGCCATACCCTTCCACTCGGGCGTATAGCCTTCGGAATGCCGGTAATAGCCCTGGCACATCCACAGGAAGCCCGCCGTGATGCGGAAGGCCTCGCCAGTGTCCAGGCGCTCGCCCTCGATGGTCCAGCGGTTGTCGGCGCTCGACCAGGTCGCCGAGGCGATGCGATGGCGATAACGGATGTGGCGTGACAGGTCGTTCTCGTCGATCACCTCGCCCATGTAGTCCAGGATCTCCTCGGCCGTGGCGATCGGCTTGCCGGTCCACGGCTTGAAGCGATAGCCGAAGGTGTAGAGGTCGCTGTCGGAGCGGATGCCCGGATAGCGATGGGTGATCCACGTCCCGCCGAAGCTCTCCTGCGATTCCAGCACGACGAAGCTCGTGCCGGGGCACTGCTTGGTCAGATGGTAGGCACCGCCCACGCCGGAGATGCCGGCGCCGACGACCAGGACGTCGAAATGCTCGGTGGTCTTGGCGGACGACGGCGCGAGCACGGTGGCGGTATCGGGCATGGGGATGCCTTTCTGGGGAGGTCGGGGAGGTTCACTCAATATCAAGGGCAATGCCCGCAGAGATCAACATGCGGTCTAACGTTTTCGTTCTGCGAACCAGTGCATTCTCGTCTTCCTGACCGCGCGCGTCCTCGCGGTCCGGAAGATCAGATCTTCGTCACCTTGGCATGCAGCACCGCCGAGCGGCCTGAGTGCACGGCCGCCAGGCAGCGCGCGATCGCATCGTCCGCGTCCTTTGGATCGGCCAGGAACTCGCCGTGCGCGCCGGCCGCTTCGGCGATCTTGCCGAAGTTCATGTCGGTGCCGAAGTCGGCGCCATAGTCGCTGGCGGCCTTGGCTTCGCCGGCGGGATAGACGCGCAAGGTCGCCTCCTTCACCGCACCCCATCCCGAGTTGTCGAGCACGACCATGAACACCGGCAGGCCGTACTTCTGTGACACCGCCAGCACGGACTGCGGATTGGAGAAGTAGAAGGTGCCGTCGCCCATGATCGGCATGACGATGCGGTCGGGCATGGCGAGCTTCAGCCCGAGCGCCACGCTGGCGGAGAAGCCCAGCCCGGCGCCGGCAAGGCCGACCAGGGTGCCGGGCTCGGTTCGCGGCATCTGGGCCAGCACGGTCGGGATGTTGCGGATCGCCTCGTTGATCACCACGCCGGATGGACCGAGCGCCTTCACGAGCTTGGCGCAAAGATGGTGCGGGTTGATCTCGCCGGCGACGCCGGGCTCGGCGGCGAGCCTGGCCGCCTGCTCGCGACGCCCAACGCCCTCGGCCGCGATCGCCTTCACGCGCACCGCCGCCCGCGCCTTGAAGCCGGCATCGGCCCGGGCCTTCAGGGTGGCGAGCAGGTCGGCATAGAAGCTGCAGCTGTCGCCCTGCAGGCGCAGGTGCGCCGGGAAGGTCCACATCGGGATCGCCCGCTTCTCCGGGTCGACATCGACATGCGCCCACCAGGTCGAGGGATTCTCCGGCATGTCTTTGGGGATCCACGGCACATCGACGTCGACCATCAAGCCGACATCGGCGTCGGCCAGCGCCTTGGTCGGCACGAACCCGCCGTGGCAGGGAGAATCGTGCGGCAGGTTGAGATGAACGGGACTGAATTCGACGACGCGGATGCCGGCAAACTGCGCCAGCTCGTCGAGCCGCGCGACCGCAGCGGCGTTGCGACCCGAATAGGCCGTGATCAGAAGGGGCTGCTCGGCGGCCAGCAGCCTGGTCGCGATGGCATCGACCGACTGGCGATCGACGGCGCCCACTTGTGCCGCGCGAAAACGCTCCTCGGGATAGGAGCGGATCTGGCCCTCGGACCAGAGCTCGGTCAGCGTCTCGCGCGGGAAGGTCATGTAGACCGGCCCCTTGGGGTCGCTCATCATCACCGTGTGGGCCCGGCGCAGCGCCTCCTTGGCAACCACGCCCGAGGGCAGGTTGTATTCCCATTTTGTGTAAGGCCGGACCAGCGCCGCCTGGTCGAACGGCTCCTGGATGAAGTGCACGTAGGTGTCGCGTGTCCCTAAAAGCTCGCCACGCGTGGTGTAGGGCGCGCGGCCGGCCATCAACAGCACCGGGATGCGGGCGCGGCAGATATTGTGCAGGGCCATCGCCGCATTGGCGGTGCCGGAATCGACATGCACCATCACGCCCTGGCCGCGACCGGTGGCGAGGAAGTAGCCCGCTGCCATGTGCGCCGCCGTGATCTCGTGCGGGCAGATCACGGTCTTGGGCGCCTTTCGGCCGTCGCGCTTGAAGGCGGCCATCGCCTCGATGATCGGCGCGTGGTCGGTGCCGAAGTTGCAGAAGATGTAGTCGCAGCCGATCTCCGTCAGGCCTTCGAGGAAATACTGCGCCGTCGAGCGGCGGGCCTCGTTGATGCTGTCCATCGCGTCCTCACTCAGCGGGTCGTACGGATGTCGAAGTGTTTGATCAGGCCGTCTTCCAGGCGGAAGACGTGGCCGACCTTCGTGTCGGCCAAGAGCTTGCCGGAAGGATCGCGCACAGTCTGACGGATTGCGACCGTGATCTCACCGTCGGAAGCGACCGAAAAGTCCATGGGCTCGACATGGGGATCGATCATCGCCCACTGCCGGGTCCAGTAGCGGCGCACGCCGTCGTGGCCGTGCACGTAGCCGCCGTCCTGGCCGTTGGCCCATTGGACGTCGGCATGCAGGCAGGCCAGCACGCCGTCGATATCGCGGGCGTTGAAGCGCTCATAGACGCGCCTGAGGAACGCCAGCGCGTTCAGCATCGCAGCCCGCTCACTCCAGCTTGATGTTGGCCGCCGTCGCCACCGTCTTCCAGCGCGCGGCGTCGCGGGCGATCAGGATACGGTACTGCTCGGGCGTGGTGCTGCGCGGCGTGACCGCGATCTTCTCCAGCGCCGTTTGCACCTCGGCCAGTGCCAGGGTCTCGACGACGGCCTTGTTCAGCCGGGCCACGATGTCGGACGGCGTGCCGGCCGGCGCCACCAGGCCTGTCCACAGCGAGATCGCCATGCCGGACACGCCCGCTTCAGCCAGCGTCGGCACGTCGGGAAAGGCCGGGTCGCGCTTGTCCGTGGTGATGGCGAGCGCGCGCAGCTTGCCGGCGCTGAGCGGGCCGGAGATCGGCCCGGTGTCGGCAATGGTCATCAGCACCTGGCCCGAGGCGACGGCCTGTGCCGCATCGCCGCTGCCGCGATAGGGGATGTGCTGGAACTTAGAGCCGGTGCGTTGGTTGAACAGTTCCGCCGCGAGCTGGAAGGGCGTGGCGCTCGAGGCGTAGTTGGCCTTGCCGGGATTGGCCCGGCCGTAGTCGATCAGCTCGCGCACCGACTTGATCGGCTGGTCGGCGCCGACCACCAGCAGCAGCGGGAACTCGGCGAGCAGCGAGATCGGCGCAAAATCCTTGTCGGGTGCGTAGGGCAGCTTGGCATAGACGGCTGGATTGATGGTCATCGGCCCGCTCGGCGCCACCAGGAGCGTGTAGCCGTCGGGCGGGGCCTTGGCGACCAGCTCGGCCGCCACGATCGACTGCGCGCCGGGTTTGTTGTCGACCACGATGGGCTGGCCGAGCTTCTCCTGCAGCTTCGCCGAGACGATGCGTGCGATGAGATCGTTGCCGCCGCCGGCCGAGTAGCCGACGACCAGGCGGATGGGCTTGCTGGGATAGGTCTGTGCGATGGCGGGGCCGCCCAGCAGCAGCGCGGCACAGAGGCCGAGGATCAACCGTCGCATCATGACGCCCTCCGGAGCTCGCCGTAGATCATCTCCTCGCGATTGAGCCACAGGGGCGATTTGGCGAGATCGATGAACTTCGCCTCATCTTCGAGCAGCAGGCGGTTGGCGTTGCGGGCCTCGGGACTGCGGCTGGCCGTGCGCCAGGTCGCTTCGCTTTGCCACCACAGCTCGGCCACGCCGTCATAAGGTTCGGGTGCGCCACGTGCCCGCCGCATGCCGTCGGCGAGGTCGCCCGCCAGCCGGTGAAGCTGCACATAGCGCGTCATGCCCAGCACGGGCTGCAGGGTCCTGACCAGCGGCGCGTGCTTGTTCAGCCAGTAGTCCTGGAACTCTTCGAGGCTCAACGACGGCAGTCGCCGCAGACAGAAGGTCAGTTTCAGCACGGCGTTTCCTTGATCTGGTGCCGGATCATAGAATGCTTCTTACATGTAGCGCCACCTCTTGCGCCCGGAATATGGGTACCCATATTATATGGACCATAGGGATGGCCTCAATGAAGACGACGGTCGAAATTTCCGACTCACTGTTGCGTGAAGCCCGCAAAACGGCGGCGCGTGAAGGCATCACGCTGCGCACGCTTATCGAGCGCGGCCTGCATCGTGTCGTCGCGGAGACCAAACAGGGTACGCCGTTCAAGCTGCGCCGTGCCAGCTTCAGGGGCAAGGGTCTTCAGTCCGGACTTCGCGATGCCTCGTGGGAACGTATCCGTGACCTTGCTTACGAAGGTCGCGGTAGTTGATCGCCGTCGATACGAACATTCTCGTCTACGCGCATCGAGAGGACTCGCCGTTCCATAGTGCAGCTTCCGAACGGATGGCGGAGCTCGCCGAAGGGGCTGCCACGTGGGCGATTCCCTGGCCGTGCCTGCATGAATTTCTGGCCATCGTGACCCATCCTCGCATCTACTCACCCGCTTCACCGCTTGCGCGAGCGCTCGATCAAGTCGATGCATGGATTGAATCTCCGACGCTGGTGCTTTTGGCCGAGACGGCGGAACATTGGTCGACGTTACGCGCGCTGCTTACGGCTGGACGCACGGTCGGCCCGCGCGTTCACGATGCGCGCATCGTGGCCCTGTGCCGGCAACACGGCGTCCGCGAACTATGGTCGGCCGATCGGGACTTCAATCGCTTCGCCGGCCTTTCGGTGGTTAA
>DATGZZ010000764.1:0-3848 GCA_035296945.1 Reyranella sp. | reverse complement strand
CGCAGGAACAAAATTGCGCCAGCAGCGTTGAAGTCCCGGCCAAGAACAGGTGGTTGAATGAATGCGGCGGACGCGGTGCAGGCACTGGAGTTTGCCTGCCACAGAGCCTTGAGGGTCCCCAAAGACGATATGTCCCGGGTGATGCTGCTGGAAGCGCTGGCCGGTCTGAAAGCGACCCCGCTCAATTCCTTTCCCCAAGAAGTCCTCGATCTGGTCGAGCGGGCGCGCGAACAAGCCGATGCACTGAGCGACCGCGTCTTGGCGAGCAACAGCCTTTCCGATCCGTCGATCGACCAAGAGATAAAGGCGGTGTGCCACACCCTCGACTCTCTGGCAGCGGCGATGCGTCCGCCGAGCGACGTCAACGCCGCTGAGGGTGCGAAATCCCCCGAACGACCTGCCTAGCCGGCTTGTCCTCACGCTGCCCCTGCTAGGCGACCTGCCGCAACAGGTTATCCTCGGTCCAGGTCAGATACGTCACCTCCACGACGACCTCAGGCCGAACCCAGTGCACCTTCGCAAGCTTGAGCGGCGAACGCCCTTTGCGGACGTCTATATCTCCGACTTATGGATAACGGCACAAGTACTTACCGCGGACGCTATCGCACCGCTGCGAGGGACAAGACGATGGAAACGAACAAGCTGCCGGCAATGGAAGCCATGCTCGGGGTTCGAAGGAGGATCCGGGGCTTTGGAGGAAATGCCGCTGTACCTACAATACTTCGACCCAAAGCGTGCACTATGCGAGTTGCAGATGTCGGCCGGCCAGGCGATGCGATTGCTCGCCTACCTACAGATGGTGCAACGCCGATACGGTCTTTCGATTCCAGACCAGACAGGCGGACGGGAAGCTAACCGCATCGCTGAAGTCTGACTCTAAGTCACGTCTACTACCATTGCGGCGGCACCGACGGGCTTCTTCTGCTTACAAAGTGCATCGGTCGCCTCTGAGGTCGATATGGCTGACTAACCGTGTGTGTTGCTGATTGACGCGGCGACACAACAGTTAGCTAGTATTGGCACGGCTTAGATAGGATTGCCCAGGCCTCAGAAACTCAGCAACTTCGCCTGCACGACGCCCTCGAGGGCGGCGATCTTGACCATGAGGTCGGGCGAGATCGGCTGGTCGACCTGGACCAGGGCGATCGCCGAGCCGCCGGGGGCGTCGCGGCCGAGATGGAAGGTCGCGATGTTGACCTTGCTCTCGCCCAGAAGCGTGCCGAGGCGGCCGATGAAGCCCGGCTTGTCGTCGTTGGTGATATAGAGCATGTGCGGGGCGAACTCGGCCTCGATCTCGATGCCCTTGATGTCGACGATGCGCGGATGCTTGCCACCGAACAGCGTGCCGGTGACCGAGCGCGTGTACTTCTCGGCGGTGACGGTGAGCCGGATCATCGAATGGTAATCACTGGCGCGCTCGTGCTTGACCTCGGCCATCTCGATGCCGCGCTCGCGGGCGATCACCGGCGCGTTCACCATATTCACCGAGGTGAGCTGCGGGCGCAGCACGCCCATCAGCGCCACCTGTGACAGCGGCTTGACGTTGAGCGCCGCCACATCGCCCTCGTATTCGATCGAGACGGCCTTGATGTCGGTGTCGGTGAGCTGGCCCGCGAACGAGCCCAGCTTCTCGGCGAGGTCGAGGTAAGGCGCGAGTCGCGGCGCCTCCTCGGCCGTGACGTTGGGCATGTTGAGAGAGTTCACGACGGCGCCGGTCAGCAGGTAATCCGCCATCTGCTCGGCGACCTGCAGGGCCACGTTCTCCTGCGCCTCCAGGGTCGAGGCGCCGAGATGCGGCGTGCTGACGAGGTTGGGCGCGCCGAACAGGACGTTGGACTTGGCCGGCTCCTCGCTGAAGACGTCGAAGCCCGCGCCGGCGATGTGGCCGGAGACCAGCAGGTCGCGCACCGCCAGCTCGTCGACCAGGCCGCCGCGGGCGCAGTTGATGATGCGCACGCCCTTCTTGGTCTTCATCAGGTTGGCGCGGCTGAGAATATTCTTGGTCTGCTCGGTGAGCGGCGTGTGCACGGTGATGAAGTCGGCGCGCGCCAGCACCTGGTCGAGCGTCGCCTTCTCCACGCCGAGTTCCTGGGCGCGCTGGTCGGACAGGAACGGGTCGTAGGCGATCACGCGCATCTTGAGGCCAATGGCGCGCTCGGCCACGATCGAGCCGATGTTGCCGCAGCCGATCAGTCCCAGCGTCTTGAAGCTGAGCTCGGTGCCCATGAAGCGGTTCTTCTCCCACTTGCCGGCCTGGGTCGAGGCGTTGGCGTCGGGGATCTGGCGGGCCACGGCGAACATCAGGGCGATGGCGTGCTCGGCGGTGGTGATGGCGTTGCCGTAGGGTGTGTTCATGACCACGACGCCGTGCGCGGTGGCCGACTTGATGTCGACATTGTCGACACCGATGCCGGCGCGGCCGACGACTTTCAGCTTCTTGGCCTCGGCTAAAACCTCGGCGGTGACCTTGGTGGCCGAGCGGATGGCCAGGCCCTCGTAGTTGCCGACGATGGCGCGCAGCTCGGCGGGCTTGAGGCCAGGCTTGAAATCGACGTCGCAGCCACGCTCGGCGAAGATTTCGACCGCGCGGGGGGAAAGCTCATCGGAGATGAGCACCTTGGGCTTTGCCATGACTAGAAATTCCTCATTCCTGCTGGGGGCGCGCCACTCCAGTGGCGCGATCTTCCTCTCGTGCCGGCAAGGACGCGCCACTGGAGTGGCGCGCCCCCAGCGCTAAGCCGCAGCTTTTCCGAATTCGTGCTCGATCTCGCTATAAGCCCAGTCGAGCCAGGGCAGCAGCGCTTCGAGGTCGCTCTTCTCCACGGTGGCGCCGCACCAGATGCGCAGGCCCGGCGGGGCGTCGCGGTAGGAACCGACGTCGTAGCCCGCCTTCTCGCTCTCCAGCAGGTCGGCCAGCTTCTTGGCCGCCGCGGCCTGCTTGTCGGCGGCGAGTGCGGTGAACCATGGCGCGGTGATGTTGAGGCACACCGAGGTGTTGGAGCGGATCGCCTTGTCGGCCGCGAGGAAGGCGATCCACTTGCGGTCGGCGACGAACTTCTCGAGCACGCCGAGATTTGCCGTCGAGCGGGCGATCAGGCCGTTCAGCCCGCCAACGCTGTCGCCCCATTTCAGCCCGTCGATCGCGTCCTCGACGCAGAGCAGCGAGGGCGTGTTGATCGTGTCGCCCTTGAAGATCGCCTCGGAGACCTTGCCGCCTTGGGTCAGCCGGAAAATCTTGGGCAGCGGCCACGGTGGCAAATAGCTCTCGAGCCGCTGGATGGCGCGCGGCGACAGCACCAGAATGCCGTGCGCGCCCTCGCCGCCCATCACCTTCTGCCAGGACCAGGTGACGACATCGAGCTTGGGCCACGGCAGATCCATCGCGAACACCGCCGAAGTGGCGTCGCAGATCGCCAGCCCCTGGCGGTCGTCGGCGATCCAGTCGCCGTTCGGCACCTTCACCCCCGAGGTCGTGCCGTTCCAGGTGAAGACCACGTCGTGGCTCCAGTCGACCGCCGCGAGATCGGCGATCTGGCCGTAGCCCGCCTTGAGCACGCGGGCATCCTTCAGCTTGAGTTGCTTGACGACGTCGGTCACCCAGCCCTCGCCGAAGCTTTCCCAGGCGAGCAGGTCGACCGGCCGGGCACCGAGCAGCGACCACAGCGCCATCTCGACCGCGCCGGTATCGGAGGCAGGCACGATGCCGAGGCGCCAGTCGTCTGGCATGCCGAGCACGGCGCGGGAGCGGTCGATGACCTCCTTGAGCCGCGCCTTCAGCCCGCCGGCGCGGTGGCTGCGGCCGAGCAGCGCGCCATCGAGCGCGGACAGCGTCCAGCCGGGACGCTTGG
>DATGZZ010000763.1:0-5149 GCA_035296945.1 Reyranella sp. | reverse complement strand
AACTAGGGCCGGTTCGGCGCAAACTCCGCGCGGTGCATCAGCGCAAGGACCGCACCCACGATCGCCGCGAGGCGCAGGCCGACGTGGACGGCGATGACGCCCTGCAGCGCGCCGTCGACCTCGGTGAATGTCACCGCGTTGTAGCCCTCCTGCACGGCGTCGACGATCTTCTCGGCGATGGCGCGCTTGGCCGGATCGGCCCACGCCGCATCGTTCACGATCAGGTTCAGGCTGTAGGCGCGCACGCCGAAGTCGCTGAGGCGAATCAGGGTGAATGCGGCGGCCTTCGGCCAAAAGCTCCGACGGCGCCATCTCGTCGTAGTCCATCAGGGCATCGACCTGCTTTTCCACCAGGGCGTAGGCATTCCACTCGACCGTGGTCTCCTTGATCTTGCTGCGGTCGAGCTTGTTGGCGGTCACGAGGGCGCGCAGCTCCTCGTTGGTGATGCTGCCCGGCACCAGCCCCAGCGTCTTGCCGTAGAGGTCACGCGGATGGGCGATGCGGTCCTCGGTGCGGGTGAAGATCACCGTCGGCGTCTTTTGGTAGTAGACGGGGAGGCTCTTGATCGGCTGGCCCCTGGACCGGCCGATCGCCGTGGCGATGCCGCTCGACGCGCCGATCCAATATTGCTTGCCCTCGCCGATCAGCGCCGCCGAGCTGAGCGCGCCCTGCGTTTCGGCGAACGTCACCTCCAGGCCGCGGCGCTCGAAGGCGCCCATCTGGCGCGCGAGATAGAAGCCGGCGTAGGTCGGCAGCGCCTTCCAGTCGAGGAGGATCTCGACCCTCTCGAGCTTGTCTTCGGATTGGGCGCGCGGCGCGGCCACGGGCGGGAGGAGGGCGGACGCAGCGAGCGCTGCCGCCATGAGGGAACGACGTTGAAGGGGCATGCCTGCATTATGGCCCGTGATTACCTCGGACGAAATCGCCAGCCCGTCGGTTTCGCGCTCTTCTTCAGCCGTCGCAACGCTTGAAGGAGACAGTCATGTCCAACATCGAATCCGTCGTCGAAAGCTACATCGCGAGCTGGAACGAGACCGATCCCGGCCGGCGCAAGTCCGCATTGGCCGCGTCCTGCGCGGCAAATGCCAGCTACCGCGATCCGGTGATGGTGAGCGATGGCCACGCCGGCCTCGATGCCATGCTCGCGGGTGTCCAGGCCAAATTCCCCGGCTTCGTGCTGAAGCGCATCTCCAAGGTCGACAGCCACAACAACGCCGTGCGCTTCGCCTGGTCGCTCGGACCGGCCGCCGGCCCGTCGGTCGTCGAGGGCGTCGACTTCGCCACCCTGTCGGCGGACGGCAAGTTCGCCTCGATCGTGGGCTTCATCGACAAGATGCCGGGCTGACCGGCCATCCGGAGCAGCGGAGACACCATCGATTGGGTCTCCGCTGACTTGGGCAGAACCCCGAAAAATAAGGCTTCGGGTCCTTGATTTGTAACTAACTGACCAGTAAGTTAGTTATATGAAGGCCGTGAAGCAACGCCGTGCCCCCACTGAGCGTCCCGGCGAGATCATCGACGCCGCGCTCGCGCTCTTCGTCGAGAAGGGCTTCGCCGCGACACGGCTCGACGATGTCGCTGAACGCGCCGGCCTGTCGAAGGCTGCGATCTATCTCTACTTCGAGGACAAGACCGCGCTGTTCCAGGGCGTCGTACGCCAGGCGGTCGCCGTCAATCTCGGCACGGTGGCAGCGATGGTGAGTGCCCATCGCGGTCCGGTGGCGCCGCTCTTGCCGCGCATCCTGGAATTCATGGCAAGCCGCATCGAGGAGACCCCGATGGCCGCGGTCGCCAAGCTGGTGATCGCCGAATCGCGCGCCTTCCCCGAGATCGGCCGCTTCTACCTGAAAGAGGTGATCGGCCGCGGCATCCCCTTGCTCGAAGGCCTGATCGTGCGCGGCATCGCTCAAGGCGAGTTCCGCCGCGTCGACCCCGGCATGACGGTGCGCTCGATCATGGGCGCCATGCTGCTGGCCGGCCTGTGGCGCACGGTGTTCGAGCCGATCGGCGCCGAGAAACTCGACGTCAAGGCGCTCGCCCGCCACCACGCCGACCTGATGTTGCACGCGTTGAAGCCCGAGACGGGTTCGGGGAAGGCCGGTGCGTCATGAAAGCCCCGCCCAAACGCGCGATCTTCATCGTTCTGGTCGTACTGCTCGCCGCCGGCCTGGTGACTCGCGGCTACTGGCAGCAGCCGTTGCTCGGCCTGCTCGGCCTCGAAGGCGATGACGGACGCTATCTCGGCTATGTCGAGGGCGAGACCAGCCTGATCGCGCCGCCGGTCGCGGGCCAATTGCTCGAGCGGCCGGTCGATCGCGGCGGCCACGTCAAGAAGGGCGACCGCCTGTTCGTCATCGATCCGGCAGTGGCGAGATCGGAAGTGGCGCGGGTGGAAGCGGCTTTGGCCGAGACCAAGGCGCGGCATGAGAACCTGCTGACCGGCAAGCGGCCGGAGGAGCAGGACGTGGTCCGCGCCCAGCGCCGCGAGGCCGAGGCGAGCCTGGCCATGGCCGAGCTCGAGTTCAAGCGCCAGACCGAGCTGCTGTCGCGCGGTTTCACGACGCGCCAGGCCTATGACCAGGCCGAATCGCAGGTCAACCAGTTGCGCGCGCGGCTTGCTTCGCTGGCGGCGCAGGAGCGCGTCGGTGACCTGTCGGCGCGGCAGGCCGAGATCGCCGCCGCTGCGGCGCTGATCGTCCAGAACGAGGCCAATCTCGCGCAGGCCAGAAAGCGGCTGGCCGACCTGATGCCGGTGGCGCCCGAGGATGCGCTCGTCGAGAACACCTTCTTCAATGTCGGCGAATGGGTGCCCGCGGGCACCCCCGTCGTGTCACTGCTGCCGGCCTCGCGTGTAAAACTGCGCTTCTTCGTGCCCGAGGAGGACGTCTCCAGGGCGCGCATGGGCCGCAAGGTGAGCTTCACCTGCGACGGCTGCCCGCCGGATCTCCAGGCCACCATCATCTACGTCTCGCCGCGCGCCGAGTTCACGCCGCCGGTGATCTACTCGCAGAGCGCCCGCGCCAAGCTGGTGTTCCTGATCGAGGCGCGGCCCGACAAAGTGCCCGACAACATCGCGCTGGCGCCCGGCCTGCCGGTCAGCGTCGCGCCCTTCGCGGAGGGCGGCTCATGACCGCTGCCACGAACCTGGCGATCGATGTCCACGACCTGGTGAAGCGCTACGGCCCGCGCACTGTCGTCGATCATTTGAGCCTCGCCGTCGAGCAGGGCCGCATCTGCGGCTTCCTGGGCCCCAACGGCTCGGGAAAGACCACGACCTTGCGCATGATCTGCGGCCTGCTGACGCCCGACGGCGGCGGCGGCACCTGCCTGGGCTACGACCTGGTGCGCGAGCGCGAGGCGATCAAGCGCCAGACCGGCTACATGACCCAGCGCTTCGGCCTCTACGAGGACCTCACCATCCGCGAGAACCTCGAGTTCGTCGGCCGCGTCTACGGGCTCGACCGATTGAAGCAACGGGTCGATGCCTCGCTGGAGCGGCTGGAATTGACGACGCGGCAGAACCAGCTGGCCGGCGCGCTGTCGGGCGGCTGGAAGCAGCGGCTGGCGCTGGCGGCCTGCGTGCTGCACGAGCCCAGGCTGCTGCTGCTCGACGAGCCGACGGCCGGCGTCGATCCCAAGGCGCGGCGCGCCTTCTGGGACGAGATCCACGCCTATGCCGCGCAGGGCATCACGGTGCTGGTGTCGACGCACTACATGGACGAGGCCGAGCGCTGTCATGAGATCGCCTACATCGCCTACGGCGAGCTGATGGCGCGCGGCACCGCCGAGGACATCATCAAGGAGTCGGGCCTCATCGCCTTCGTGGCGTCAGGTCCTGGCGCCGACCGGCTGGCGGTGAGGCTGCGCGAGGCGCCGGGCGTCACCGCCGCAGCAGCGTTCGGCACGACCCTGCATGTCTGCGGTCCCGACCGCGACGCGCTGCTCAAGGCCATCGAACCCTGGCGCGCCGACCGCGCGATCAAATGGGAGGAGGCCGAGCCCACGCTCGAGGACATCTTCATCCACCTCATGGGAAAGGCGCGCGACAATGCCCTCGATGCCTGATCCCAAGGGCTTCATGCGCCGGCTCGGCGCCATCGTCACCAAGGAGGTGCGTCAGCTCGGGCGCGACCGGCTGACCTTCGCCATGATGTTCGGCGTGCCGATCATGCAGCTCCTGCTGTTCGGCTACGCCATCGACACCGATCCGCATCGCCTGCCGACGGCCGTGGTCGCGGCCGACCAGAGCCAGATCACGCGCACCATCCTGTCGGCGCTGGCCAACACCGGCTACATGCGCTTCACCCACCAACCCAAGAGCGAGGCCGAGGCGAACGAGCTGCTGCAAAGCGGGCAGGTGCAGTTCGTCGTCACCATCCCCTCCGACTTCACGCGCCGGCTGGTGCGCGGCGAGCGTGCCCAGATCCTGATCGACGCCGACGCCACCGATCCGATGGCGGCGGCCAATCCGCTGGCCGCCGCCAAGCCCGCCATCGAGCAGGCGCTGGCACGCGATCTGGTGGGCCCCCTCAGTGGTCTGCGCAGCGCCGCCGATTCCATCGATGTCGTGCTGCAGCGCCGCTACAACCCCGAAGGCAAGTCGAACCTGAACGTGGTGCCGGGCCTTTTGGCCGTGATCCTCACCCAGACCATGGTGATGATGACGGCCCTTGCCGTCACCCGCGAACGCGAGCGCGGCACCATGGAGAACCTTCTGGCCATGCCGGTGCGACCGCTTGAGGTCATGGTCGGCAAGATCACGCCCTATATCGCCATCGGCGCGGTCCAGGTGGCGGTGATCCTGCTCGTCTCGTGGCTGCTGTTCGGGGTCGGCGTGCAGGGCAGCTTCACGCTGTTTTGCCTCGGCACCGCGCTGTTCATCACCGCCAACCTCGCCATCGGCTTCACCATCTCGACGGTGACCCAGAACCAGCTCCAGGCCATGCAGGCCTCGGTGTTCCTGCTGCTGCCCTCGATCCTGCTGTCGGGCTTCATGTTCCCGTTCCGCGGCATGCCGCGCTGGGCGCAGTGGATCGGCGAGGCCTTGCCGCTGACGCACTTCCTGCGCATCGTGCGCGGCATCATGCTGAAGGGCGCCGGCCTGCTGCAGGTGCTGCCCGAGCTGTGGCCGATGCTGCTGTTCCTGCT
>DATGZZ010000762.1:0-3949 GCA_035296945.1 Reyranella sp. | reverse complement strand
CGTGGTCGAGGACCGACCGCTGGCGGACGACGGACCGACTGCCTAACGCCGGTCGCCGCAATAGCACGTGGTGAACGACGCGACGTCGGTATGACCTATGGCGCACAGATAGGCAGTGAGGCCATCGGCGCTGAGCTCGCCACGCCCGACCTTGTACAGTCGTCTATAAGTGTCGCGCACCGCGCCGTCCTTCGCCATGGCCCGCCATAGCGCTGCGACGATGTCGGGCGCGTAGCGTGGCTGCCGATAGGCCTCGGTGAAGGTGTATTCGAGCCGCCAGTCTGCGGCCTGGGCGGCGTCGCCGGGATTGGTCAGGTACCAGGTCGAGAAGTCGGTCGGCCCGCCGGTTTGCTTGTCGTAGGTGAACACCTGGAAGCCCGGATTCTGGCCGAAGATGGGGCTTAGCGCCGGCGAGACCTTGTCCAGGCCGACGACCGTGCCGCGCGGGTCGATCAGCAGCCGATAGTCGTCGAAGTGGGTGTGGCCCGAGAAGCTCGCCTGGATCACCTCGCGGTATTCCGTCAGCAGCGACCGAAGCGCGGACGCGAACGGCTCCTTCATGAACGGGACGACCTTCGCCGGGCACGACGGGGCGTTGGCGTTGATCGTGGCGTAGGCATCGATCCCCCAGGGGATATGATGCACCAGCCAGACCCGGCCGCCGGCCGCGCGTTGCCGCGCCAGGCGATCGCTGAGCCAGCTCATCATGGCCTGGGCGGCGGCGAGCCCGTTCGACCCGCAGGCGTCACGATACTGCGGCGACCACACCACGTCGTTCAGCACGACGATCAGTCCGTTCGCGACCGTTGGATGCCGCGCGGCGTAGTAGCCCGCCGCGGCCCAGGTCGCCGCGAAGTCGGGTTCCAGCCGCTCGGCACCCACCAGGCGTCGAACCGCCTCGCGCGTTGCGGCGAGGTAGGCCCCGCCCGGCTCGATCTTGTAGTCGCCGCAGTGCGAATCCTCGTTGCCGGGAGCGACGAAAGCAGGCTTGCCGCCCAGCGCATTGGCCAGCGCATCGGCAACGAAGAGCGTTGTCTTGACGGCGATGTCGGCCCCGGCCGGCGAGGACGGATCGATGCCGAGCGCAGCGGCCGCCTTGGCGTTGAAGCCGTGCGCCAGAAGATCGCCCGGCACGATGGCGAAGTCCGCGCTCGTCATGGCGCGGGCGAAGGCAGCGATTCCCGAGGTCAGCAGCGCCTCGTTGGTGTCCTCGCCGATGCGCGACGTCGCCTGGTCCTGGGGGGAGGCGAACGGATTGAAATGGATGTCGCTGATGACGGCAAACGTGCCGCTTTCGCCGGCCGCCCGCACCGACGGACCGGCCATGCCGAGAACGACGAGGGCGCACAGGCGGACGAAGAAGGTCGCCGGTCTTGCCATGCTGAAGGGCTCCCCTAGACTGCGCCCATGAAAGAGGAAACCTACCGCCGCCCGACGGCCGGCGACCACCCGCCCAACCTGTCGCCCGACTACAAGTCGACGACCGGCCGTGCGCCGACGAAGCCCGCGATCGCCCTGCCGCACAGCCTGTCGGAGATCACCGGGCCGCTGCTCGCCAACGAGCGCCTCGACGCCCATGAGAACGACCTGACGAAGCAGCGCATGGCCGAGCCGCTCGGCGAGCGCATCATCGTACAGGGCCGCGTGCTCGACGAGGACGGCAAGCCGGTGTCCGGGGCCCTGGTCGAGATCTGGCAGTGCAATGCCGCCGGCCGCTACCACCATCCCGGCGACCAGCATGACGCGCCGCTCGATCCCAACTTCTACGGCGGCGGCCGCGCCCGCGCCGACGCCGAGGGCCAGTACAAGTTCATCACCATCAAGCCCGGCGCCTATCCCTGGAAGAACCATCACAACGCCTGGCGGCCGGCGCACATCCACTTCTCGCTGTTCGGCCCGGCCTTCGCCACGCGGCTGATCACGCAGATGTACTTCCCCAACGATCCGCTGCTGGCTTACGACCCGATCTACAACTCGGTCCCCGCCGGCGCACGCGAACGCCTGCAGGCGTCGTTCGAGATGGACCTGACCCAGCCCGAATGGGCGCTGGGCTACCGCTTCGACATCGTGCTGCGCGGCCGCAACGCCACGCCGATGGAATAGCCGATGTCCCGCGCTCTCACTCCGTCGCAGACCATCGGCCCGTTCTACTGGGGCACGATCGTCAATGCCTACAGCGCCGATCTCGCACCCGCCGGCGTTCCCGGCGAGCGCATCGACGTCGTCCTGCAGCTGCACGACGTCGGGGGCGCCGTCGTGCCCGATGGTCTGTTCGAGATCTGGCAGGCCAACAGCCACGGCCGCTACAACCATCCCGACGATCGGCGCAACCTGCCGCTCGATGCGGGCTTCGAGGGCTACGGCCGCACCTCGACCTTCACCGACGGCACCAGCCGGTTTGCCACCGTCAAGCCCGGCCGCGTGCCGTGGCCGGCGGGCGGGCTGCAGGCGCCGCACATCAACGTCTCGATCTTCGCCCGTGGCGTGCTCAACCGTCTGGCGACGCGGCTCTACTTCGACGGCGATCCGGCGTTGGCCGACGATCCCGTGCTGAAGCTGGTCGATCCGGCGCGGCGCGACACGCTGATCGCCAAGCGTGATCCAACCGGTGCCTGGCGCCTGCCGATCCATCTCGGCGGACCCGACGAAACCGTCTTCTTCGACGTCTGACCATGGCCGGCCGCCTGGTCAACGCGCTCGGCTCCTCGGTGCTCGCCGCCGAGGCGTTCTCCGACCTCGCCACGTTGCGGCACATGCTGCGCTTCGAGGCGGCGCTGGCGCAGGCCGTCGCCGAAGCCGGGCTGATTCCCAAGCGCATGGCGCCGATCATCGTCAAGGCCTGCGATCCCGCGCTCTACGATCCCGCGCAGCTCGTCGAGGCGGCGCGCCGCACCGCCACGCTCACCGTGCCGGTGGTCAAGGCGCTGACCGACGAGGTCGCCAAGCGCGACGCCGAGGCCGCGGGCTACGTCCACTGGGGCGCCACCAGCCAGGACGTCATCGACACCGCGATGGTCCTGCAGCTCGGCGAGGCGCTGCCGCCGGTCCTGAAGGAGCTCGACGCCATCGTCGCGGCCTTCGCGAGCCTCGCCCGCAAGCATCGTCGCACGCCCATGCTCGGCCGCACCCTGTTGCAGCCGGCCACGCCCCTGGCACTCGGGCAGAAGATCGCGGGCTGGGCGTCCGACATATGCCGCGCCGCGCGCCGCCTCGAGACGAGCTTCAAGGAGACGCAGGTCGTGCAGTTCGGCGGCGCCTCGGGCAGCCTGTCGGCGCTGGGCGAGAAGGCCGAGCCGGTGATGACATCGCTGGCCAAGCGCTTGAAGCTCGAGCTGCCGGCGGCCCCCTGGTTCACCCAGCGCGTACGCGTCGCCGCGTTCGCGCAGGACGCCGCCCTGGTGGTCGGCGCCCTGGCCAAGGCCGCGCGCGACATCTCGCTGATGATGCAGGTCGAGGTCGGCGAGGCGGCCGAGCCCTCGGGCCCCGGCCGCGGCGGCTCCTCGACGATGCCGCACAAGCGCAATCCCGTCGGCGCCGCGCTCGTGCTGTCGGCGGCCGGCCGCGCGCCGATGCTGGCGGCCACCATCGTCGCCGCCCTGCCGCAGGAGCACGAGCGCGCCCTGGGCGGCTGGCAGGCCGAATGGCCGACCTTGGCGGCGCTGATCGAGACGCTGGCCTCGGCGGTGCAGGCGATGGACGAGGTGGCGCAGGGCCTCACCGTCGATCCCGACGCCATGCAGGCCAACATGGACGCCACCGAAGGCGCCGTGCTGGCCGAGCGCGCGACCTTCCTGCTGGCCGAGAAGATGGGCAAGCAGAAGGCCGGCAAGCTGGTCGAGGAGGCGCTGGCACGAATGGCGAGTGGTGGCGGCTCGTTCATCGAGGCGCTGGGGCGGCTCGAGAAGGAGTTGTCGGATGAGGCCGCGTTGTTGGGTTACTCGCCGAAGTT
>DATGZZ010000761.1:0-3417 GCA_035296945.1 Reyranella sp. | reverse complement strand
CCAGGTGATGGCCGGCAACGTCGCCACCCGCGAGGGCGCCCAGGCGCTGATCGATGCCGGCGCCGACGCCGTCAAGATCGGCATCGGCCCGGGCTCGATCTGCACCACCCGCATGGTGGCGGGCGTGGGCGTGCCGCAGCTCACCGCCATCATCGAGGCCGCGGAAGCCTGCCATGCCGCCGGCGTCCCGGCGATCGGCGATGGCGGCATCAAGTACTCGGGCGACCTCGCCAAGGCGATCGCCGCCGGCGCCGACTGCGCCATGATCGGCTCGCTGCTCGCCGGCACCGACGAGGCGCCGGGCGAGGTGATCCTCTACCAGGGCCGCTCCTACAAGTCGTACCGCGGCATGGGCTCGATCGGCGCCATGGCGCGCGGCTCGGCCGACCGCTACTTCCAGGCCGAGGTCGAGAGCTCGCTGAAGCTGGTGCCCGAGGGCATCGAGGGCCGCGTGCCCTACAAGGGCCCGGTCGCCAGCATCATCCACCAGCTGGTCGGCGGCCTGCGCGCGGCCATGGGCTACACCGGCAACGGCACGATCGGGGAGATGCAGAAGAACTGCCAGTTCCTGCGCATCACCGGCTCGGGCCTGCGCGAGAGCCACGTCCACGACGTCGAGATCATGCGCGAAGCGCCGAACTATCGCGGCGGGATGTAGTCTTTGCTGGGAGCGCGCCACTCCGTGGCGCATCTTTGCGTCGCTCGCTAACGTCGAGGCATGGACCACAAGGGCTGGCATTCGCGCGGCTATCTCCCGCACTTCGACTCCCAGGAGATCGTCCAGTTCGTGACGTTTCGCCTTGCTGACAGCTTGCCAAAGGAGGCGGCTCTCAGACTGCGCAGCGCGGCTCAACCCGAGACTCTGCGAGACGAATTCCTCGACCGTGGCTGGGGTGCGTGTTGGCTGAGGAATGACCGGGTCGCCCAACTTGTCGAACAGGCCTTCATGATCTTCGACGGCGAGCGCTATCGACTGCACGCCTGGACTATCATGCCGAACCATGTCCATGTCCTGCTCAGCATTCTGCCTGGCATGCCGCTTGGGACAATCGTCGGTTCGTGGAAGCGCTTCACCGCACGAGAGGGAAACATCGTACTCGGACGCACAGGCGAATTCTGGCAGGCCGACTATTGGGATCGCTTCATCCGAAACGAAGAGCACTTCTCGGCCACGGAGAGCTACATCGATCTGAATCCCGTCAAGGCCGGTTTGGTCGCGGAAGCGCATCTATGGCCCTGGGGGAGTGCTCGTTTGCGATGAAGATGCGCCACGGAGTGGCGCGCTCCCAGCAAAGACATGCCACACCCGGGTCGGGCCGGCGCCTTTGACGTCGATGATGCCGCGCTCCTCGCAGGCGAAGTCGTCCTTCACCAGGCGCCAGGTGCGTTCGGTGATCTGGATGGCGCCGACCTGGCCCTGGCTTTCCATGCGGCTCGCGAGGTTCACCGACTCGCCCCACAGGTCGTAGATGAACTTCTTGGCGCCGATCACGCCCGCCACCACCGGGCCCGAATTGATGCCGATGCGGAAGGCGAGCCGGCGGCCGCCGAACGGCTGGCGGGCCACCGCGGCCTGCATGTCCAGCGCCAGCTGCACCAGCACGCTTGCATGGTCGGCGCGCCGCCGCGGCACGCCGGCCGCCACCATGTAGCAGTCGCCGATGGTCTTGATCTTCTCGAGGTCGTACTGCTCGACCAGCGCGTCGAAGCATTGGAAGACCTCGTTCAGGAGCTCGACCAGGCCGAGCGGCGTCATGCCGGCGGCCATCGGCGTGAAGTCGACGACGTCGGCGAACAGGATGCTGGCCTCGTCGAACTGCTCGGCGATGGTGCGCGGGCCCATCTTCAGCGCTTCCGAGATCTCGCGCGGCAGGATGTTGAGCAGCAGCATCTCGGAGCGCTCCTGGAAGTAGTTGCGCTGGCCCACGAAGTAGTAGAGCAGCCCGAACACCACCAGCACGACGGCGCCGAGATTGAGCACGAAGAACCACGTCACGAGGTCATCGGGCAGGCCGGCCGGCGCGAGATGGGGCTCGACGAGCGCGCCGATCACCAGCAGCACGACGAAGCCCACGATCCACAGCACGGTCTTGCGCAGCTCCTCGACCAGCAGCGAGCCCAGCGGACAGAGGGCCGCCCACAGGATCACCGCGCTCGACTGCCGGTAGCCGCCCAGCGCCAGCATCACCAGGAACGGCAGGAGCAGGATGAGCAGCAGCTGGGTGAAGCGGTAGAGGGCGAGGTTGCGCGTCCAGGCGAAGAGCGCCGTGTTGAGCGGCGTGAACAGCGAATAGAAGCCGGGGACCGCCGCCGCGAGCGGCGCGCCGGCGGCGAGGTAGATGAGGCTCCAGCCGACCGTGAGCGGCAGGGTGCCGGCACACAGCGCCACCGTCAGCCGCTTCTGCAGCAGCGTCTCCGGGCTGTCGCCGGGACCCGCGCCGACGCGGCCCGCCCAGTCGAGCAGGCGCGACCACGCCTTCATCGCAGCGTCTCCGCCACCAGCCCCGCGATCAGGCGGTTGCCGGGCTCGTTCATGTGCCAGGTGACGTAGAGCTTCTTGGGCGCGCCGGTGGCGGCCAGCGCCTCGAAGCTGTCGATCGTGGCGAGGCCGGCCTTCGAAGCGCAGTCGAGCAGGCCTCTGGTCATGCGGCGCTGCTCGGCGGCGAAGGCGGGGTCGTCCCACACCACGGGATCGTATTCGGCCAGCACGATGACCTTGGCGCCGCTCGTCTTCTGCAGCGCGGCCAGACGCTCGGTCAGCAGGCAGGACAGGCGCTCGCCGGTGCCGGGCGCGGCCACCCGCTTGTGGTCGCCGTACCAGTCGTGCAGCAGGTCGAGGCGGCGCAGGATGAAGTCGAACAGGTGGCTGTAGCCCAAGGTCCATTGCCACAACGACATCGTGCTGCCCGGATCGGCGCGCGGCGGCACGGGTACGCCGCGCAGTAAAAGCTTGCCGTCCTCGATCACGAAGTAGGGCTTGTCGGCGCTCCACAGGCGCCGCATCTCGGTGCGCCTGATGTCGTCGGCGATGAAGCTGACGACGATCACCGACGGCTTCAGCCTGGCCGCCATCTGCTCGGCGCGCAGCACGATCTGGTCGAAGCCGTAGCCGCTCACGCCCGCGTTCAGCACGCGCCGGCCGGTCAGAAGCTGCAGCTGCGCCGGCCAGGTCTGGCCGTCATTGACCTCGTCGCCGTAGGTGAAGGAATCGCCCACCGCCAAAATGGAGCCAAGTGTCGGCGCGCCCGCGACCTGCTCGCCGGTCCGGCGCAGCCCGTCGGTCTCGATGGTGGTGCCGGCCGCGCTGTAGCCCGCCCGCGGCACGTGCCCCAGCTCGGGATCGTGCACATAGCGGCCGCCGTCGCGCTCGGCCAGGACGGTGCGCGCCGTGAGCACAAAGTTCGGATAGACAAAGAG
>DATGZZ010000760.1:0-5925 GCA_035296945.1 Reyranella sp. | reverse complement strand
AACCTTGACGCTCGTCAGCCATCCTCTCTGTCCCTACGTGCAGCGTGCGGCCATCTCGCTGGCTGAGAAGGCCGTGCCGTTCGACCGCGTCAATGTTGATCTTGCCGACAAGCCGGCCTGGTTCCTCGACCTCTCGCTGCTCGGCAAGACACCGGTGCTCAAGGTCGACGACCGCGCCATCTTCGAGAGCGCGGTGATCCTGGAATATCTCGAGGAGACGGGGCCGCACCCGCTGCATCCGGCCGATCCCCTGAGGCGCGCCGAGCATCGCGCCTGGATCGAATTCGGCACGGCCGTCCTCAACGACATCGCCGGGCTGTATTCGGCCAAGGACCAGGCGGCCTTCGCGGCGAAGGCCGAGGCGCTGGCGGCGAAGTTCGCGCGGCTGGAGAGTCACCTGGGGCCGGGCCGCTGGTTCGACGGCGACTTCTCGCTGGTCGATGCGGTGTTCGGGCCGGTGTTCCGCTATTTCGACGTGTTCGATCGCATCGGTGAGTTCGGGGTTTTGACCGGCAAGCCCAAGGTCGCGGCTTGGCGCAAGGCGCTCGCCGCAAGGCCGTCGATCCGGCATGCGGTCGGCGCCGACTATGAGAGCCGGCTGGAGAAGTTCCTGGCGGCACGCCATTCCCACCTCTCGACCTTGATGTCCTAGCCGGCTAAGACCGGCTTAATGAAGCGGACTTACCTCTGCCTGCCCGGCGCGTGGATGGGCGCCTGGTCCTGGCAATTCGTGCTGGAGCGGCTCGTGGCGGCGGGACACGACGCCCGCGCCCTGCCCTTTCGCGGCGTCGGCGAGCGCGCCGCCGAGCTGGCGCCCGAGCTCGACAACGACGTGTTCGTGGCCGACACCGTGGCGGCACTGGAGCAGGACGATCTTCGAGACGTCGTCCTGGTCGGCCACAGCTTCGGCAGCCTGATCGCCAGCCTGGTGACCGACCGCGTGCCCGAGCGCGTGGCGCATCTCGTGATCATCGACGGCGGCATCGCCCAGGACGGCCAGTCGATCTTCGGCCGCATCCCGAGCGAGATCGTGGCCAAGCGCCGCAAGCTGGTGGCGGTGGTGAACGGCACCGAGGTCCTGCCCTTCGCGCCGGTCGGCAGCCTGATCATCGATGATCCCGCGCTGGCGGCGTGGACGCACCGCCAGCTCACGCCGCATCCGGTGGCCTGCTACACCAAGCCGATCAGCCTCAAGCATCCCGCCGGCAACGGACGGCCGATGACCTACATCGCCTGCACCAACCCGCGCTATCCGGTGTCGGCCGGCATGCACGAAAAGGTCCAGGCGATGCCGCATATCCGCTACCGGCCGATCGAAGCCGGCCACAACTGCATCATCTCGGCGCCAGACCTGGTGGCGCGGGAGCTGCTGGAGATCCCGCAATGACCGAGCAGATCATGATCCTCATCGCCGGCCCCTACCGCTCGGGCACCAACGACGATCCCGTGCTGATCCAGCGCAACGTCGATGCCATGGAGGACATGGCGCTAAAGGTGTTCCGGCGCGGGCATCTGCCGGTGCTGGGCGAGTGGTTCGCCCTGCCGCTCTTGAAGCATGCCGGTTCGAAGAAGACCGGCGATGCGGTGTTCGACGAGATCTTCCATCCGGTGGCGCGCGAGCTGGTCGGCAAATGCGACGCCGTTCTGCGCATCGGCGGGCCGTCGGCCGGCGCCGACGACATGATCGCGACCGGCGAGCGGTTCGGCAAACGCATCTTCCGCGACCTGTCGGAGATCCCAGAGCGGCGGCGCTGAGACAGGCGATGCGCAACCCGCTGGTCATCGCCGTCAACGCTCTTGGCATCACCCAGATCACGGCCTGGGGCACCAGCTTCTATTGCCTGGGCGTGCTGGCCAAGCCGATCGCGGCCGAGACCGGCTGGGCGACCAGCACGATCTTCCTGGGCTTCAGCGTCGCGCTGGTGACGATGGGCGTGATCTCGACGTCGGTCGGACGCCTGATCGACCGCATCGGCGGACGCATCGTCATGTCTGTCGGCACGGTGATCGTGTCGCTGGGCCTGTTCGGCCTGGCGCAGGTCCACAGTGTCGCGACCTACTTCGCCGCCTGGGTGGTGCTGGGCATCGGCATGCGCTGCTGCCTCTACGATGCGGCCTTCGCGGCCCTTGTGCAGGTCGTGCCGAGCCGCGGACGGGCGGCCATCTCCTATCTCACCCTTTATGGCGCCTATGCCTCGACGATCTTCTGGGTGATCGGCCATTACCTCAACGAGGCCTACGGATGGCGCGGCACGCTGATGCTGTTCGCGGCCATCAACCTCGTGATCTGCCTGCCGTTGAACTGGTTCGGCCTGTCGTGGCGCGAGACCGGAACGACAGTGGCGGCAGCAGCCAAGCCCGCGCCGTCGTCCCCCGAAGGGCCCGCGCTCCAGGGTCGGCAGCGCGCCGTCGGCATGGCCCTGTTCGCGCTCATCATGTCGCTGAACGGCTTCGTGTTCGGCGTGATCTCGCTGCAGCTCGTGCCCTTGCTCGAAGCCGCGGGCCTCGTCGGCGCAGTGGCCGTGTGGGTCGCCTCGCTGAAGGGCCACGGCCAGTTCGGCGGACGGCTGGTCGAAATCTTCTTCGCCAAGAACCTGAAGGCCATGACCGTGGCGCGCATCGCCATCGGCGTGCTGCCGCCCTGCCTGGTGCTGCTGTTGCTGGCGCGCGGCGAGCTCTGGCTGCTGGTCGCGTTCACGCTGCTGCTGGGCGCCTCGCAGGGTGTGATCACCATCGTGCGCGGCGCCGTGCCGCTGGCGCTGTTCGGCGCCGAGGGCTATGGCGCCGTGCTCGGGCTGATCGCCACGCCGATCCTGCTGGTCAACGCCTTTTCGCCGGCGCTGTTCGCCCTGATCGTCGACCAGATCGGCTGGCACAACGGGCTCTACGTCCTGCTGGCCAGCTCGCTCCTGACCTGGATCGCCATCGAACTGATGTCGCGCTGGTACCAAGGCGCGCGCAGGAGCGGATAGGCTCTTTATAGGGGTGTTGCAGAGAACTTGCGGTGCGGGCGGTGCCTTCGCTACGGTCCGCCCGCATGAAATTACCTCCCTACCCCCTGATCGACCTCGATCTGGCCGCGCCGTTCGACCAGCACCGCA
The DNA here is from genome assembly GCA_035296945.1 of Reyranella sp. GTDB lineage: Bacteria > Pseudomonadota > Alphaproteobacteria > Reyranellales > Reyranellaceae > Reyranella. The sequence goes on along the minus strand of DATGZZ010000760.1, from coordinate 2,824 downwards.
CCACCGTGCTGCCGGAGTGGATCGACTGGAACGGCCACATGAACGTCGGCTTCTATGTCGTCGCCTTCGACAAGGCGACCGACACGCTGTGCAACCAGTTCGGCTGCAGCTGGGAATACACGCGCGAGAAGGTCGGCATGACCTTCGTGCTCGAGGCGCACGTCACCTACGACCGCGAGGTCAAGGAAGGCGATCCGCTGCGCATCACCAGCCAGATCCTCGACCACGACGCCAAGCGCCTGCACTTCATCCATTGCATGTATCACGGGACCGAGGGCTATCTCGCCGCCACCAACGAGCTGATGCTGATGAACATCGACTATGAGACGCGCCGCTCCGCGCCGTGGCCGGCCTGGGCCATGGAGCGGCTCGACAAGATGGCGGCCGCGCACAAGAAGCTGCCGGTACCGCAACAGGCAGGCCGGCTTATCGGCATCAAGAGGAAGAAGTAGCGTATGCTCGATTCACTACCCTACGAGTTGCCCGAGCTGGTGACGCGCGCGCCGCTCGACACCCATCGCTCGACCGTGCTGCCCGAATGGGTCGACTGGAACGGCCACATGAACGTCGCCTTCTACGTCACGGCGTTCGACCAGGCCTCGGGCGCCTTCATGCGCAACATGGGGCTGGGCCGGCGCTACGTCGACGGCAAGCTCGGCATGACCTTCGTGCTTGAGACCCACGTCACCTACGACCGCGAGATGCGGGAGGGTGCGCCGATGCGCTTCACCACCCAGCTGCTGGCACGCGACGCCAAGAGAGTCCATCTCTTCCATGAGATGTTCCATGGCGGGCAGGGCTATCTCGCCGCCACCAACGAGACCATCGTGATGAACATCGACTATGCAACGCGCCGCGCGGCGCCGTGGCCCGCCCCGGTGGCCGTGCGGCTGGAGGAACTGTGGCAGACGCACAAGGACCTGCCGCGGCCGGCCAAGGCCGGACGGGTCATGGGGTTGTCGAAGAAGTAGCGAGCTTCTCCAGCGCCTCGCCGCTCAGACGATACGGCAGCCAGCTCCTGATCCACTTGAAGCCGATGCGCTCATAGAAGCCGCGCGCCGGGTTCCAGTCGAGCACATTGAGGTCGATGCGCTTAAAACCCTTGGCGACGCACTCCTGAGCGATCGCCTGCATAAGGGCACGGGCCACGCCACCGCGTCGTTCCTCGGGCAGCACCCAGATGTCCTCGATGAAGATGCCGCGCGCGCCGGTCCACACCGAGTAGTTGAAGGTGTAGAGTGCGAAGCCGACGGGCGAGGGGCCGCGCTCGGCGATCAGGGCGGCGAATTGCGGCTCCTTGCCGAAGCCGTCGCGTGCCAAGGTCTGCGGCGTCGACGTGATGGCGTCGGGCTCGTCCTCGAAGGTAGCGAGGTCGACCGAGAAGCGATGCAACAGCTCGACATCATTGACCGTCGCCATCCGGACGGTGATGGGCGCCTTGTCCTTCATTTCGCCGCGGCCTCCTTCAATGCTTCGCGGATCACGGCCTCGTCGCCGATGTGGTTGACCAGCAGCAGGATCAGCCGCGCATCGAAGTCGCGGCACTGCTCGTCGGTCAGGTCCTTATGGGCGTCGACGATGGCGTTATAGACATCATCGGGACGCGCCAGGTTCAACGTTCGTCGCAAGGCGGTCATGCGTGGCTCCTGCCTGTCGCCCGATCAAGCGCCATGCTTACCGCGGCGGGATCATAGCTGCGCCAGCGCGCCGCAACGTAGCGGTCGGGACGGATCAGGTAGGTCGTGCCGGGCCGGCTGTCGTAGCGTTGCCAGGCGAGGCCATTGCCGGCGATGGGCACGATGGTCGCGCCGGACGGCGCGGTCCCGACATCGTCGTTGCCGAACGTCAGCAGGCTGAAGTCGCGGCCCAGACGATCGACCAGCCAGCTGTTGCCGACCGGCGCATCGAGCATCGCCCGCCCCGGTCCCGGACCGCCGACCCAGTCGTCATCGCGGTCCGGCGTGTCGAGCGGCGACTCGGGCTGCACCGTCGGCACCGACAGCCGACCGCTGTTGATCAGGGCGCGGGCGAAGGGGAAGTCCGGCGCCAGCGTCAGCGCGGCGTCGCGAAAGGCCCGCGAAGCCGGAAACTTCGGCGTGATGAAGTCGGTGCTGCGCGTGGAATTGAGGATGTTCTCGCGCGCCGCCGCGCGACGCTCGCGGCAATAGCTGTCGAGCAGCGCCTCGGGCGCCTTGCCGGCCACGACCAGGGCGAGCTTCCAGGCGAGGTTGTCGACATCGGCGATCGCACCGTTGCCGCCGCGTGCGCCGAACGGCGAGACGACGTGGGCCGAATCGCCGGCGAAGATCACCCGGCCATGCACGAAGCGCTGCAGCATGCGGCAGGTGAAGGTGTAGACGCTGGTCCATTCGTGCTCCCAGCGCGCCTCGGGCCCGAACATCAGGCGCAGCCGGCGGTCGATGTTCTCGGTCTTCTTCTCCTCGTCGGCGTCGGCGTCGCGGCCGAGCTGGAAGTCGACGCGCAGCACGTTGTCGGCCTGGCGATGCAGCAGCACCGAGTTGGTGGGATGGAACGGCGGATAGAACCAGAAACGCCGCTCCTTGGGCAGCTCGTCGAGCAGGCGGATATCGGCGATCAGGAACTGGTCGTGGAAGACCTCCCCCTCGAACGGCAGGCCGAGCATGTGACGCACGGGGCTGCGCACGCCGTCACAGGCGACCAGCCACTCGGCCTCGAGCGTGTAGCGGCCATCCGGTGTCTCGACCTCGGCCGCGACGTGGTCGGCGTGCGGCGTGGCGCCGATCACCTTGTTGCGGAAGCGCATCTCGATCGCAGGCTCGGACAAGCAGCGTTCATAGAGATA
>DATGZZ010000759.1:0-16349 GCA_035296945.1 Reyranella sp. | reverse complement strand
GGCGAGCCACCATAGGAAGGCATGCGTGTCGAGAAGGAGGCGCACGCCTTCATTCCCAACGCTTCAATTCGTCCTCGGGCAATGGATCGAAAAACTCGGGGCCGATCTTGATCTTTCCCTTCAGGGCTCCGAACTTGCGCTTCGGCTTCGCCTTTTGGCTCACCGCCACGATCTTCGCGACAGGCTCGTTGCCGCGTGCCAGGACAATCTCCTCGCCAGCCTCGGCACGGGCGATGAGCTTGGACAGGTTGGTCTTCGCGGCATGTATCGTGAAGGTTGGCATGACTCGTATTTAGCTAAGGTGATTAGCTAATTCAAGTCCAGCGCGCCGGCGAGGTCCCCAGCGGCTCGGGCGGCTTGGCGAAGAAGGGCGGCGTTTCGCTCAACTGCACCACCGGCTTGAGATGCCGCAGATGGCCGAACAGGCCGTCGCTCTCCATCAGGTAGCGCGCAAGGTTGGCCTCCGGCAGCTCGGCCACGCCCTTGCCGGGCTCGACGGTGCCGAGGCTCGCCAGCCAGTGCGCCACCTGGACCAGCGACACGCGGACCAGCCACGAGCCGCCCTGCTCGACGCGGCGGGCGAGGCCCACCATGGCGCCGAGCGCGCCGAGATAGCCCGCGATGTAGTCGAGGGCCTGGACCGGCAGGTTGCGCGGCTTGGCGAGCGAGCCTTGCGTGGCTGAGAGGCCGGTGACGTTCTGCACGATCGAATCGAAGCCGCGCCGGTCGGCCCACGGGCCCGCATGGCCGTAGGCGCAGATGCTGACGCAGACGATGCCGGGCCTGAGCTCGGCCACGCGCTCGGGCGAGAAGCCGCGCGCGGCCACCGTGCCCGGGCGATAGCCCTGGGTGAAGATGTCGGCCTCGCGCAGCAGGCTCGTCATGCTCTCGATGCCGGCCGGCTGAGTGAGATCGACCCAGGCGCAGCGCTTGCCGTGGCCGGTGTCCATCAGGATCTCGGTCTGGTAGGGCAGGTGAGGGGCTGCGATATGCAGGACTTCGGCGCCGTTCTCGGCCAGCACGCGGCCGCTGGTCGGCCCCGCCAGCACGCGTGTGAGATCCAGCGCGCGCACGCCGCCGAGCGGGCGCTCGCCTTTCGGCAACGGCCGTGGCGGCGCCTCGCCGATCTTGACGATGTCGATCAGCGGCAGCTTGGCGACGGCGATGCCGTGCGGATGGGCGTTCCATTCCTCGCGGCTGCGCACCAGCCCGCCGACGCAGCCGCCGTCGGCGATCGCCTGCTCGATGGCGAGCCCGTCCCATTGGGCGACAGCCTCCGCCAGCGCCTCGCGCGTCTCGGCCTTGGCGCCGGTGATGCGCAAGGCGCCGGCGCGATGATGCGGATGGTTGGTGTGCAGGAACATCACGCGCCCGTCGCGCGTCGGGTAGTGCCCGGCCAGCGGATCCCACGACACCGGCTTCTTGCCGTTCTGCAGCACGTAGGTGTTGGAGCGCAGCGACGCCGTCGCGGCATGGCGATCGACCGCCACGCCTTGCGGCTTGCCGGTCCGGAGGCGCCACAGGTCGGAGACCGCGAGGCCTACCGCGCCCAGCGCCGCCGGGCCCGCCGCCGCGATGCGCCAGGGCGTCACGAACACCGGATCCTCGCCGCCGGTGATGGCGAGCGAGTCGTCGTCGCGTTTGGCGCGGCCGAGCTGGGCGAGGATCGTATGGCTGAGGTCCGTGCTCACGTCTCGGCCATGATCTTGGTGAGCGTCGCCATCAGGTCCTGCGGGCAGGTGATGTGCGGATTGTGGCTGGCGTCCATCTCGTAATACTTCCAGCTCGAATCGCCTTTGGCGCGGTCGGCGAACTGGCGGAAGGTGTCGCTTGGGTCGTTGCGCTTGGCATAGATGTAGGCGCGCGGCAGCGGCGGTTCGCGCGAGGCCAGGCGCAGCTTCTGCTCGAAGGTCTTGATCGGCTGCGAGCGCCGGCGTGGCGTTGCCCAGGCGACGTCCTCGGGCGCGGTGTCGGGCGGCATCGGGTTGGGCGGGATGCGCCAGCCCGCGCCTTCGCCCATCGCCTTGCCACGCATGCTCTCGGCCCGCTGCTGTCCGACCAGGTCGAACAGGCTCTGGCCGTCCTGAGGCGCGAAGGCGTCGATATAGACCACGCGTGCGATGCGCCGGCGTGCCTTGTCGGCAACCCCGGTCGCCACCATCCCGCCGTAGGAGTGGCCGAGTAGGATGACGTCCTTCAGGTCCTCGCAGTCGAGCACCGCGGCCACGTCGTTGATGTGGGTGGTGAGGTCGATCTCGTGATGGGCGAGGTGGGCCCGCTCGCCCAGGCCCGTGTAGGTCGGCGAGAAGAACTGGTGGCCGGCCGCGGCGAACAACGGCCGCATCTTCTTCCACGCCCAGGCGGCCGACCACGCACCGTGTGCAAGAACGATCGTTGCCATGCGTCCCCCTAGAAGCTGGCGAAGCCGAATTTTGGATGCTATTACGAATTACTCGCAATGACTTCCAATCCAACCATAGCACTGGGCGAGGCCCGCGTGGGCTTTCGTGGCCGCATCCAGCAGCTCTCCGTGAATGGCGCCGGCGTCGGCACCGGCCTGGCCGGCCCGGAGCTGGAACGCCGGCTGATCGAGCTCGGCTTCGTCGAAGGCGCCGACGTCGAGCTGCTGCATCAGGGCCTGTTCGGCGGCGACCCCATCGCCGTGCGCGTCGCCCACACGACCATCGCGCTGCGCCGCCGTGAGGCCATGGCGATCCTGGTGACGGCGGCAGCCTCCTCATGAGTTCCACCGTTGTCGCCCCCACGATCGTGGCACTCGTCGGCAATCCCAACTGCGGCAAGACCGCGTTGTTCAACGCCCTGACCGGCAGCCGCCAGAAGGTCGCCAACTATCCCGGCGTCACGGTCGAGAAAAAGACCGGCCCGCTCACGACGCCGGCCGGCCGGTCGATCCAGGTGGTCGACCTGCCCGGCACCTATTCCCTGCGCGCACGCTCCCCTGACGAGGAGATCACGCGCGACGTCGTGCTGGGTCGCCTGCAGAGCGAGTTCACCCCGGACCTGATCGTCTGCGTCGCCGACGCCTCCAATCTTCGACTGGCCCTCCGGCTCGCGCTCGAGCTGAAGCGCGTCGGCCGGCCGGTGATGCTGTCGCTCAACATGATGGACATCGCCCGCAGGCGCGGTATCGCCATCGACGTCGACCGCCTGTCGCGCGAGCTCGGCGTGCCGGTCGTGGAATCGGTGGCGGTGCGGCGCGGCGGCATCGATGCGCTGCTGGCCGGCATCGACAAACGCCTCGACGAGCAGCTCAAGACGGCTGAGTCCGACTGGCGGCCGCCCGACGCCGGCGCCTTGCGCGTCGGCCAACGCGAAGCCGACCGGTTGCTGGCGGCCGTCGTGCGCGGGTCCGGCGAGCGCGACACGCTGACGGCGCGGGTCGATGCCGTGCTGCTGCACCCCGTCGTTGGACTGGTCGTGCTGCTGGCCATCCTGTTCGTCATGTTCCAGGCCGTGTTCGCCTGGGCGACACCGGCAATGGACGCGATCGAGGCGGGCTTTCATTGGCTGGGCGATCTGGTCGCGGCGGCACCGTTGCCCGACCTCCTGAAGAGCTTCTTCAAGGACGGGCTCATAGGCGGCGTCGGCAGCGTCATCGTCTTCCTGCCGCAGATCGTCATCCTGTTCTTCTTCATCCTGGTCCTCGAGGATCTGGGCTACATGGCGCGCGCGGCCTTCCTGATGGACCGCATCATGGGCGGCGCCGGCCTGCACGGCCGCGCTTTCATCCCCCTGCTGTCGTCCTTCGCCTGCGCAATCCCCGGCATCATGTCGACGCGCGTGATCGACGACCGGCGCGATCGGCTCACCACCATCCTGGTGGCGCCGCTCATGACCTGCTCGGCGCGCATTCCGGTCTACACCCTGATCATCGGCGCCTTCATCCCCGACCGCGAGGTCTGGGGCTTCGTCGGCCTGCAGGGGCTGGTGATGTTCGGGCTCTATACGACGGGCATCGTCGGCGCGCTCGCCGTGTCGTTCGTGCTGAAGCGGCTGATCTGGCGGGACACGCCGGGCGAGCCGTTCATGCTCGAACTGCCCGATTACAAGATGCCGCGGCCCAAGAGCCTCGCCATCGGCCTGTGGACGCGTGCCATGATCTTCCTCAAGCGGGCCGGCACCATCATCCTCGCCATGATGATCCTGATCTGGTTGCTGGCGTCGTTCCCCCAGCCGCCGGAGGGCGCCACCGAGCCCGCCATCAACTACAGCCTCGCGGCCATCATCGGCACGGCCATCCAGCCGCTCACCGAGCCGCTGGGCTTCAACTGGCAGATCAACGTGGCGCTGATCCCCGGCATGGCGGCGCGCGAGGTCGCGGTCGGCTCGCTCGGCACCATCTACTCCATCGCCGGCGGCGAGGACGCCGCCGACAAGATCGGCCAGGCGCTGCTGTCGCACTGGAGTCTCGGCACGGCGCTTGCCTTGCTCGCCTGGTACGTCTTCGCTCCGCAGTGCGCTTCCACGCTCGCCGTCATCCGCCGCGAGACCGGCGGCTGGAAGTGGATGTGGATTACCTTCGCCTACATGCTGGCGCTGGCCTATGTCGCCGCGCTCGCGACCTACCAGATCGCCCGCGCCCTCGGTGCTGGCTGACGATAATTCTTAACCGGGCCAGCCGTCGCCAGCCCCCCTTGATCCGGCCGACGGCCCGAGGCTCCGATGTCCAAGCAGCGGCGAACGTTTCGCTACTGGCTCCAACAGCTCCATCTCTGGATCGGCCTGATCCTGCTCCTGCCGCTGGTGATGATGGGCGTGACCGGCGCGGTGCTGGTCTATGGCCACGACATCGAGCATCTGCTGGGCCAGGGCGAACCGCCGGCCAAGGCTGTCGGCGAGTGGCGCTCGCCGGCCGAACTGATCGAGGCGGCACGCACGGCGTCGAACGATCCGACGCGCATCCCGATTGCCGTGCGCTGGCCGATCGAAGTGGGCGAGCCCGCCGCCGTGCGTCTGTCGCGGCCCGGCATGGCAGGCGAGCGGCCGCAGTTCCGGGGCGGCCAGCAGGGACAGCCCGGCGGCCAACAAGGCGGCCAAGGTCAGGCGCAAGGTCGCGTGCCGACGCAAAGCCCGTTTGCCGGCAGCCTGCAGGTCCTGATCGATCCGGTGTCGCTGCAGGTGCTCGAGACCCAGCAGGCGATGACGGGCTGGCTGCGCTTCTTCCATGACCTGCACGGCCATCTTTTCATTTCCGGCGGGCTCGGCCGCGAGCTGGTGGGCTGGCTGGGCGTGGCGCTGCTCGTGCTGGGCTGCTCGGGTCTCTATCTCTGGTGGCCGCGGCCCGGCCAGTGGAAGGCGGCCTTCGTCGTGCGCCGCACGGCCAAGGGCCTGCGCTTCAATCGCGAGCTGCACGGCGCGGTCGGCATCTGGAGCCTGCTGCTGTTCATGCTGGTGAACTTCACCGGCGTCTATCTCGCCTTCCCGCAGCAGATCTCGGCGGCAGTCAACACGGTGTGGCCGGGCCGCGACATGCGGGCGGCGATGTTTCAGGCGCGCGTCGAGCCGACGCGTGGCGTCCAGCCGATGGGCGTCAATGAGGCGGTCGAGCTCGCGCTCTCAAAAGTGCCGGATGGCCGCTTCCTCAACGCCTTCCTGTCGATCCGGCCCGACCAGGCGATGCGCATCGGCCTGATCCGCGCCGACCATATCGAGGGCGCGCCGATCGTCACGGTGATCATCGATCCCTTCCGCAAGAATGTGGTCGATGTGTTCGATCCGCAGACCATGACCACGGGTGAGCGCATCGTCGCCTGGCAGCGTGCGCTGCACTACGGCATCGGCTTGGGCGGCGGCTACAAGTTCCTGGTGTTCGTCTCGGGCGTGATCATCCCGGTGTTCGCCGTCACCGGCTTCCTGATGTGGTGGACCAAACGCCGCAACCGCCGCGCCGGCGAGCGCGCCAAGACTGCCATCCAGGCGGCGGCAGCGGCGAGAGCGGCGGATTAGCAAGCCATCTCTTCTCCTCCCCCGTCTTACGGGGGAGGGTAGGGCGGGGGAAAGCCACGATCGCGATGCCTGCTGATTTCAGATCGGCAATATCTGAGATCGTTTCCGTTGCCTGCCCCCTCCCTACCCTCCCCCGTAAGACGGGGGAGGATGTGAAATGAAGGCTTACTTAGCCCCAAGATCGTACAGCACGATCGCCCGCCGCGGTTCCGGTGGCAGCGAGCGCCACTGGATGGGATCGACGATCGTCCCGTGAGCGAGCACCCAGCGCTCGAAGTCGCGTGTGCGCCGGTTGGTGGCCAGCACCACGAAGCGGACCTCGCCGCGCTCGACCGCTTTGGCGAAGGCATCGACGCTCATCACCGGGTCGTTGCCGAAGAAGCCGCCGAACGCCATCACCGGCTGGCCGGTGCCGATGATGACCGGCGCCGCCAGCAGTGCGTTGGGCGCGGCCAGCAGGAAACGTGCGGTGCCGCGATGCTCCTGCAGAAACGCCTGAAGCTTGGGATCGTCGGTCAGCGCCTTCCAGTCGCGCGACAGGATCGGCCCGCGGCCGTCGTCGATGCCGAGCCAGCGCGGCAGGCTGGCCGAGGGCAGGGTGAGGTTGCCCGGGGCGAAGACGGCGCCGAGCGCCCACAGCGCCGGCAGCACCAGCAGGGCTGCGCCGCCGATGACGGCCGGCGGACGCTTGGCGCGCCATTGGGCGGCACCGGCGGCCAGCAACGCCACGGCCGGGAAGCCGACCCAGATCGACGTCCACCCAAGGGACGCGCCGGCGATGTAGGCCTGCCAGAAGGCAGCGGCGCCGAGGCCGATGGCGAGATGCGTCGAGCCGCGACGCCACAGCTCGAAGCAGCCGATGCCGGCCAACGCCGCGAGCGGCGGCCCCAGTGTCGAGAGGTAATAGGCATGGAAGATGCCGCCGGCCAGGCTGTAGACGATGCCGTAGGCAAGCGCCCAGATGCTCCAGAGCGCCACTTGAGCACGACGCCGGCGCCAGGCGAACACCGCGCCCAGCACGGCAAGCGGCAGGGTCCAGGCGAACTGCATGGCGAGGCTCGGCGTGGCAAGCCGCAGCGGTCCGACCGGCACGGCGTCATAGGCGACGAAGGGCGTGGTCTGGGCTGGCGTCGGCGCATTGCGCACGAACCGATCCAGGCCGTTGTGCATGACGATGAGCTCGAGCATCGAATTGTCGTGGCTGCTGCCGGCATAGGGCCGGCTCGCCTTGGGCGTGAGATCGAACGCCACCGCCCAGGAAAGCGACACGACGGCGAGCGTGACGGCGGCGGCGGTCATCCAGCCGAGCCGCTGACGCCAGTCGAGCGATCCGGCCAGCAGCCAACCCGCCAGCAGCGCCGGTCCGCACACCAATGCTGCCAGCATCTTGGTGTTGAAGGCCAGCCCCAGCAGGGCCATCGCCACCACCAGCGACAGGCCGCGGCCGCGCAGCGCGACCCTCGTCGCCAGCAGCAGGAACAGGATCAGCCACGAATCGGTGTTGTTCGATCGGTCGATCGCGACGGCGATGGGCATGATCGCCAGCAGCAGGGCCGCGATGATGGCGGCAGGTGCTCCGACCGGCCGCACCAGCCGATAGAGCAGCGCCACCGCGGCGACGCCTGCCAGAGCCTGCGGCAGATGGATCGACCAGCCGCTGTATCCAAGGATGGCCGCGAAGACCGTCTGGATCCAGAAGGCGATCGGCGGCTTGTCGAGCGAGATGAAGCCCGCAGGATCGAAGGCGTTGTAGAAGAACAGCCAGGCGCCCTGCAGCATGCTGCGCACGCCGGCGGCGTAGTAGGCGGTGCCGATGCCGTTGTCGTCCAACCGCATCAGCCGCAGAACGGCGGCAACCAGCAGCACGACGGCGAAGGCCGCCCATTCGATCCGTCGTCTGCTCGCCAGGTCCGTCAATCGCTCCCCTCAGGGGTCTACGCTGGATAAGGCAAGGTCATCCCGAGCCACTGCAGGATTTCATCAGCGAGCAAGCCCGAGAAAGACGAGCAAGGCGCGATTCACTCGTGCAGCGTCCGCATTGCTCAAGCGCCCAACGCAGCGCCCCAGCCTGGATCGCGGCACTGTCGTGACTTTGTCGACCATAAGGTGGGAGAGAGCGTTCAAGCCATTCAAGGGTGACGGGTCGATCGAGATACGCGCGAAGGATGCCGACAGCGCCGTCGTCGTGAAGGCGCAAATCGTGACGGACGCGGTGTCGGAGAAAGCGTCATCTTGGACGACGACCGCAGGACGAGGCTTTCCCGCATGGCCTGGACCGCCGGATACGGTCCAAACCTCGCCTCGCTTCATCAGATTTTCACGTCGGAGATCGAATCGACGAATGCCTGGTCGTCGGCCTCAGTCGGACTGGCGGCAATCAGGCGGGACTGCCGGCGTGCCTCCTTTGCGAATTCAGCGGACCTCACGTCCGGCACCCAGATCTGGACCGGTCGCAGGCCCTCCGCGCGCAACCGGACGCGATGCGCTCTGACCTTGTCACGAGACGACTTGCGTATGGTGGACTTGGGCACTGGGTATCATTCCTTGGTTACATGTAACCTAGGCGACCCCTGCTTCTTTTTCAAGCGGGCAGGGGGCCTTTGAACACGAAGAACGCGCCACCGCAGATCAGGGCGAAGCCCACGATGTGGTTCAACGTGATGCGCTCGCCGAGATAAAGCACCGAGAACAGGGCGAACGCCGACAGCGTGATCACCTCTTGCATGGTCTTGAGCTCGGCCGCCGAATAGATCGTGTGGCCCCAGCGGTTGGCCGGCACGGCGAAGCAATACTCGACGAAGGCGATGCCCCAGCTCGCCACCACCACCATCCACAACGGCCGATCGGTGAACTTGAGGTGCCCGTACCAGGCAAAGGTCATGAAAAAATTGGAGATCAGCAGCAGGACGACGGGGGCGACGGCCGGGGGCAGCCAGGTCATTAGTCTAAAACTCCTATTCAGCCTTGATTCCCAGTTTCTTGATCAGCGGCACGACCAGTTTCTCTTCCTTGTCGAGCATGGCCGCCAGTTCCTGCGGCGTGCTGGATTTCGTTTCCGCCGTCAGGTCGGCGAACTTCTTGATGACGGCGGGATCGGCGAGCGTCGCCACCATGGCGGCGTTGAGCTTGGCCAGGATCTCCGGCGGCAGCTTGGCCGGCGCGAACAGGCCCGTGTAGGTGCTGAAGGTGAAGTTCTCCAGGCCCTTCACGCCCGACTCCTTCATGGTCGGCACGTCGGGCAGCTGCGGCACGCGCGTGGTCGACGACACGGCGATGGCGCGCATCTTGCCCGCCTTGATATGGCCGATCGCGGCATTGACCTGGTCGACCTGCGCCGGCACCTGGCCCGCGATCAGGTCGAGATGGGCCTGTCCGCTGCCCTTGTAGTGCACCAGCGTGTACCTGGTGCCGGTCGCCTCGCCTAAAAGCTCGATGGCGATGTGGTTGGTGGTGCCGACGCCGGAATCGGCCACGGTGAACTTGCCGTCCTTTCCGAGGGCGATGAAGTCGGCCAGCGTCTTGATCGGCGAGTTGGGCGGCACCACCAGCACGGCGGGCACGGCCTGGATGTGGCTGATCGGCTGGAAGGCGGTGCGCCAGTCGTAGGGCGCATTGCCGTAGATCGCGGGCACGGCGACCAGCGAGTTGGCCGAGACCAGGAGGTTGTAGCCGTCGGGCGCGGAGCGGGCGATGACGTCACTGCCGATCATGCCCGAGGCGCCGGCCTTGTTCTCGACCAGCACCGTGACGCCCAGCACATCCTTCAGTTTCTCGGCGATGATGCGCGCGGTGACGTCGATGTTCCCGCCCGGCGCATAGGGCGCCATGATGCGGATCGGCTTGTCGGGGTATTTGTCGGTGGACTGGGCGGCAGCGGGTCCCGCGCCGGCAAGCAATGCCAGCGTGCCCAGAAACGCCGTGAACGAACGCATGATTTTTCCTTCCTCTCCCTCAACTCATGTTCCTCTCCCCCGCTAGGGGGAGAGGTTAGGTGAGGGGGCATCGAAGATCGTGCCCAACCCCCTCACCCAACCTCTCCCCCTAGCGGGGGAGAGGAGCTTGAGCGTTGTGAGTCTCTTAGCTCACCGCCCGCCCAGAACACACAGGATGTCGGCGCGCTGCTTCGCGTCGCGGATCGGCGGGCTGCCCATCCAGGTGCCGGCGTACACCGCCTGGGGATCGCTGAGGTAAAGGTCGAGCTTGTCCTTGGTCCAGACCTCGCCCTTGGCGCGCGCTTCCTGCAGCACGGGGGAATAGTCGAACGCCGGATCGCCGGCGACCGGCCGGCCGATCACACCCGCGAGCTGCGGGCCGGGCTTCTGGCCGGCGTCCTTCGTGAGCGCATGGCAGGCCTGGCAGTGCTCGAAGACCTGCCGGTCACAGGTCTCGGCGCGCGCACTGCCCACTGCGGCCAGGAACGCAGCCGCCATGATCCAAAGGCGCATGCAGTCAGGCTTGCGGTTTGTCGATGACGACGAGGCGGTTTGTGCCCGATTCGCCGGCCCATGCCTCGCCTGGCCGCCCGGCCATCTGGCGCACATTGGCGCCCGACTTGTCGGATGGGAAGGAAAGGAAGGTCTCGGTCTTGGGATCGAAGCGCACGATCGCGTTGGCCGCGAAGTCGGTCAGCCACACCGCGTCGCGGTCGTCGACATAGACCGAGTAGCAGCGCGGCCGCTCGCCCGGCAGCTTCCACTTCTTCCAGCTGCCATCTTTGGGGTCGTGCATCGAGACATTGCCGCTGTTCCATTCGCTGATCCACAGCCGCCCCTGGCTGTCGGACCACACGCGGCGCGCCCCCTGCTGCGACGTCGGCGGCTCGACGATGCGCGGCGCGCCGGTCGTGCGGTCGATCTCGGCGAGGTAGTTGCCGGCCAGCGACACGTACCAGACCGTGCCTTGCGGGGTGAGCGCGATGCCGTACGGGCCATTGCCGCGCGGCGCGTCCCACACCTGCATCTTTTCCGTCTTAGGCTCGAAGCGGCCGATCACGCCGCCCTGGCCGGTGAACCAGAGCGTGCCCTGGTTGTCGAACACCAGCGTGTTGAGGTTGGCGTAGGACGGCCCGCCATTCAGCTTCCAGAGCTGCACCTTGTGGTCCATGGGATCGACACGGGCGATCGAGTTCTGGCCGCCTTCGGTCACCCAGGCGGCACCATCGGGCCCGACGACCACGCCGTGCGGCGCGGCACCCTGGCCGAGGGCCACGACCTTGAGGCCGCCGTCACGCGGATCGAGCAGGTTCAGAGTGCCGTCGCGCTGGCCGCAGAACCACACCGTCCCGTCGGCGTTGCAGGCGACATCGCGCGAGCCCGAGCCCGGCCGCACATTGTAGGTGCGGATGCGATAGCCGTTGTGCTCGCGCGTCTCGACGGCGGCGCGGGCGGGCTGGGTGATCAAGGCCGGCGCGGCGAGCGCTCCGGCGGACAGGGCGAGCAGGTGGCGTCGGCGCATGCGGGCCTCCTCGGAAGGGGAAAGCGGCAATTGTGCCCCTTCCGGAGGGCCGATCAACAGGCCGGCCGCCTACTTCTCCGCTGAATCGTGCAGGCGCAGGCTCAACAACGCGTGAGCCGGCGTGCCGCCGGCCCGCACGGCCGCTGCGACGAACGCCGCTTCGGCGATCTCCTGCTCGAACCTCCTTCATGGACTTGCCCAGACCAAGAGAGGGCAAGACCCCGCGAAGGGTTCAGGTTCGAATAAAAAATCAGCGTGCCAAGCCTATCATTGAGCGCCGATTACGCCGAATGGCTTGTTTCTTTGCAGTCCCTGCCGGTCGGCCTCGCACGACCTCAGCCTCCTTGAACCAGGATTGGTTCAGGGCAGGCGCATCGTCAGGATCGCGCCAAGGTCGCTTCGAAGGACGCTTTCTCACAGCCATTGCCTTCCTCATCGAGATCATACGCTGCGCGCTGCCTCGCTCAAGGCCGGCGGTCGATTCTGCGCCCACGGCCGCGCTGCTTCCAACAGCGCACCCAGCCGCAGCACGTCGGTCTCGTGACCCCAACGGCCGACGATCTGCACCGAGGTCGGCAGGCCGTCGGCGCCGAAGCCCGAGGGCAGGGCGAGCGCGGGATGGCCGGTGAGGTTGAAAGGATACTGGTAGGACGTCCAGCCCTGGCGAGTGATGCCGCATTTCACGCCGTCGACCAGAACCTCGTCGTTGGCGGCGTCGTGGCCGACGTCGAGGGCGGTGCGCGAGTTGGTCGGCGTCACCAGGAAGTCGTAGCGCTCGAACAGCGACTGGATCTTGCGGAACAGGGCGGTGCGCGCGAACTGGGCGTTGCGGAAGTCGGCGAGGCTGAACTTGCCGCCGCGCTCCATGAAGGCAAGCGTGACCGGGTCCATCTGGTTCTGCCACTTGGGCAGGTACCGGGCGCAGAACACGGCGAAGTTCGCCTGGTAGAGCACGCGGCCCTCGTATTCGATCCAGTCGATCTTCTCGCTCACTTCTTCGACCTCGGCGCCCAGCTCCTGCCAGGCGGCAAGGGCTGCGCGCGTGTTGGCGCGCACGTCCGCGGCGATGCGCGGATTGGCGGTGAGCTCGATGTAGCCGATGCGCACGCCCGACAGGTCCTCAGCCGCAAGCTTGGGCGACAGCGGATGCTGCACGCCGCCCGACAAGGTCCACGGATCCTTGTCGCTGGGCCCCGCCAGCACCGCGTGCATGATCGCAGCGTCGGTGACCGTGCGCGCCAGCGGTCCGGCGTAGACGTTGTTGCCGAAGGCATCGCGCGTGGTGTCGGCCGGCACCGCACCCAACGTGGGCTTCAGGCCGACCAGCCCGCTGCACGAGGCCGGGCCGCGGATCGAGCCCGCGCCGTCGGTGCCGAGCGACAGAGGGCCGAGCCCGGCCGCTACGGCCGCGGCACCGCCGCCGCTCGAGCCGCCCGGCGTGCGCTCGAGATTCCAGGGATTGCGCGTGACGCCGAAGGACGGCCCGTCGGTCAGGCCTTTTACGCCGAACTCCGGCGTCGTCGCCTTGGCGATGATGATGGCGCCGGCCGCGCGCAGGCGCTTGACCAGGACGTCGTCCGCCGCCGCGGCGGGATTGTCCTCGAAGATCGCCGAGCCGTGCCGCGTCGGCACGCCTTTCACGTCGATGAGGTCTTTGACGCTGATCGGCACGCCATGCAGGGGACCCAGAGGCTCGCCCTTGCCTACAGCCGCTTCGGCCGCCTTGGCGTCGCGCCGCGCCTGCTCGTCCATGAGGACGCGAAAGCAGTTGAGCCGGGGATTGGCCTTGCTGGCGGCCTTCAGCACCGCATCGACATACTCGACAGGCGAAAGCTTCTTGGCACGGATGAGGGCGGCGGCCTTAACAGCCGAAGTGAACAGAAGATCGGTATCGGTCATCGCGCCACCATAGGCGATCCTCGACAGGCTCTGCCACCTGCGCTACGCCGCGCCCGGATGTTCTCGCTGCCTGTCCTCGCCGCGCTGGCCGTCGCGGCCGTCGTCACCTCGTTCATTTCCGGCGTCTTCGGCATGGCAGGCGGCATGCTGCTGATCGGGTTCCTGCTGGTGCTGCTGCCGGTGCCGGTCGCCATGGTGTTCCATGGCGTCATCCAGATCGCGGCCAACGGCTGGCGCGCCTGGCTGTGGCGCCATCACGTGAAATGGAGCGTGGTGCTGAAGTTCGGCGCGGGGACGGCGGCTTCGCTGGTCGTCTTCTCCTTCTTCGATTTCGTGCCCGACAAGGCGCTGGTGCTGATGGTGGTGGGGCTGACGCCGTTCGTCGCTCTGGCGGTGCCGCAGCGCTTCGCGCCCGACATCGAGCGTGGCGGACAGGCTTTCCTGGCCGGCGCGATCGGTGGCGCCCTCCAGCTCGTTTCCGGCGTCACCGGCCCGCTGCTCGACATCTTCTACGTGCGCACGGGCATGACCCGGCAGGTCAATGTCGCCACCAAGGCGGCCGCCATGGTGCTGGGGCACCTCTCCAAGGTGACCTACTTTGCCGTCCTGATCGACGATCCGGCCGGCCGCGACGTCGAGCAATGGCTGGTCATGGCCTATGCCGCCTGCTTTGCCGTGCTGGGGACCACCTTGTCGCGCAGCTTCCTCGACCGTATGTCGGACAAGCAGTTCTATTACTGGACGCGCCGCGTGATCCTGGGGCTGGGCGCGGTCTATGTTGGGCAGGGCATCTGGCTGATGGTGACGCGATGGTAGATGTGAAAGCCGAGGTGAGGGCCCTGCTCGACCGGCTGCCCGACGACTGCAGCTATGCCGACGTGCAGCGCGGCATTGCCGTGCTGATGTGGCCCCACAAACCTCAAGGGGGGCAGGGTGACGGCAGCCTGAAGCCGCCGGAGCGCCTGCCGCCCGAGGAAGTAAGACGCCGGCTGCGCGAATGGCTGAAATCGGAGAAGGACAAATGAAGGACCGCGTCTCGATCGACTTCAAGGATGGCGTGGCCGATGTGCGCCTGATCCGCGCCGACAAGATGAACGCGCTCGATCCCGCGATGTTCGAGGGCATCATCGAAGCGGGTGACCAGCTCGCGAAGTTGAAGGGCTTGCGCGCCGTCGTCCTGTCGGGCGAGGGCAAGGCCTTCTGCGCCGGCCTCGACATGGGAAGCTTTGCCGCCATGAAGCAGGATGGCGACGCCGTGCCCGGCGTGCGCGACCTCATCAAGCGCACGCACGGCATCGCCAACCGGCCGCAGCAGTGCGCCTGGCAGTGGCGCGCCCTGCCGGTGCCGGTGATCGCCGCGGTCCATGGCGTGGCCTTCGGCGGCGGCTTCCAGATCATGCTGGGCGCGGACATGCGCTACGCCACCGCCGACGCGCGCTTCTCGGTGATGGAGATCAAATGGGGCCTCGTGCCCGACCTCGCCGGCACGCAGCTCATGCGCCATCTGGCGCGCGAGGACGTCGTGCGCGAGCTCACCTATTCCGGCCGCATCTTTGGCGGCACCGAGGCCCAGCAGCTCGGCTTCGTGACGAAGATCGTCGACGATCCGCGCGCGGCCGCACTCGAGACGGCGAAGGAGATCGCCAACAAGAGCCCCGATGCCGTTCGCGCGGCCAAGCGCATCCTGAACGACGCTGTCGCGGTCGATGCCGCGACCGGGCTGATGGCCGAATCGGTCGAGCAGCAGAAGCTGATCGGTTCGCCCAATCAGCTCGAGGCGATCATGTCGAACCTGCAGAAGCGGGCCGCCAACTACAAGGATTGATGCCATGAACCGCCAGTGGCTCTACGCCAAGCAACCCCAGGGCAAGATCGGACCCGATACCTTCCAATGGGCCGAGGGCCCGATCCCCGTGCCGCGCGACGGCGAGGCGCTGGTGCGCACGCGCATGCTGTCGCTCGATCCCGCCAACCGGGCCTGGATGATGGGCAAGACCTATCGCGATGCGCTGGAGCCCGGCCAGGTGATGAGCGGCTTCGCCATCGGCGAGGTGGTGGAGTCGAAGTCCGGCGGCCTGAAAGCCGGCGACATCGTCGAAGGCGATTGGGGCTGGCAGGACTACGCCGCGATGCCGGCGCGACGCCTGACCAAGCGCACGACCAAGGCGCCTCTCGAGCTGCTGGTCGGCCCGCTCAGCATCACCGGCCTCACCGCCTATTTCGGCCTGCTGAACATCGGGCAGCCCAAGCCGGGCGACACGGTGCTGGTGTCGGCGGCGGCCGGCGCGGTCGGGACGATGGCCGGCCAGATCGCCAGGCTCGCCGGCTGCTGCGTCGTCGGCACGGCGGGCGGCCAGGACAAGTGCGATTGGCTGGTGCGCGATCTCGGCTTCGACGCCGCGGTCGACTACAAGGCGGGCGGTGTGTACCGCGCGCTGCGGGCGGTCTGCCCCGATGGCATCGACGTCTACTTCGACAATACCGGCGGGCCGGTGCTCGAAGCGGCGCTCTCCCTGATGAACCTGCGCGGCCGCATCGTCTGCTGCGGCAACGTCTCGCAATACGACGTCGAGAAGCCGGCGCCGGGACCGATGGCGGTGCCCGGCCTGGTCGTCACCAAGCGGCTGCGCCTGGAAGGTTTCGTGGTCATGGATTTCTTCGACCAGCGCGCCGAGGCCGAAGCGCGCCTCGCGCGCTGGGTCGAGGACGGGAAGATCAAGGCCATCGTCGATATCGTCGACGGCCTCGACAAGGCTCCGCAGGCGCTGATCG
The DNA here is from genome assembly GCA_035296945.1 of Reyranella sp. GTDB lineage: Bacteria > Pseudomonadota > Alphaproteobacteria > Reyranellales > Reyranellaceae > Reyranella. The sequence continues at coordinate 257 of DATGZZ010000759.1, read as the reverse complement.
GCCTGTTCGAGGGTCGCAATCGCGGCAAGATGGCCGTCCGGGTCTGACGGACGGCGACTGGCTGGTACCCGGAATCACAGATGCCTGATACGGGTCCCCTGTCATCCCGAGGGCAGCGAGGGAGCTTTCCTGCGGCTTCAAAGGCCCCTCGCTGCGCTCGGGGTGACAGCGCGAGTCACCCGCACCGGGGAGTGTTGTCTACGCCGACGGCCGCGGACGGGCGACCTGTTCCGCCGTGGCCTTCATGGCGGCACGCA
>DATGZZ010000758.1:0-8087 GCA_035296945.1 Reyranella sp. | reverse complement strand
GACAGGCCGAAGAAGATCGCCACGTCGCCCTTGTCGCCGACATTGGCCGAGGCATGCATCGGCAGCACGTTCTTGTCGGGCAGCAGGTAGTTCATGATGGTGAACACCGACTTCTTGATCTCGCCGGCGTACCAGGTGCCGCAGATCGCCACGACGCGCTCGCTGAAGTTCACCAGGATGGCGCAGTCCGACGCCGTGCCGTCGCTCTTGGGATCGGCCTGGAAGCCCGGCAGGTTGAGGATGGTGAATTCCGGCTTGAAGCCTTCCAGCTCCTCGCGGCGCGGCCTGAGGAACATGTTGCGGGCAAAGAGGTTGTGCCAGGCCGTCTCGGTCAACACGCGCACGCCGATGCGATGCTGCGGATCGGCGCCGGCCCAGCAGTCGCGCACGAACAGATCGCGGCGCTGGGCGTAGGCCAGCATGCGGTTGTAGAGCGCGCGATAGCGCTCGGGCGAGATCGGCTTGTTGGTCTTGCCCCAATCGATGCGGCCCTTGGTCTCGGAATCCTCGACGAAGAACTTGTCGTTGGGCGAGCGGCCGGTATGCACGCCGGTGCGCACCACCAGCGCGCCGCCGTCCGCCATCTGGCCCTCGCCGCGGCGCACCGCCTCCTCGTAGAGAGCGGGAACCGACAGGTTCCAATGGACGTTGCCGAGGTTCTTCAACCCCAGCGTCTCGAGCCCGAATTTGGGGACGACGAAGCCCGCCTGTTTCACGGCGTTTCTCCTGTTCAAAGTCTTGTCAGCGAAAATCTAGGACAACTCTAACCGGTCGGCCCTATGCGCTACTGGGACCAATTTGGGGTGGCAAGAGGGCCAGCACGCCTGCGACAGTTTAGTGCCGAAGATCATGTGGATCAGATTCCGCGACCGCGAACAAGATGCCGCGCCGCGGAATCAGACCGCCCTTGCCTTGCCGACCAGCGCCACCAACACCTTCCGGGCCTCGGAAGCCGCACCGAGCGGCGTCTCGAAGGCCAGCCGGGCCACTTGCCCGCCTTGCCGAAGATCGATGCCCTCGGCGTCGATTCCGGTCATCCGCCAGTCACTGGCGCCAAGCCCCAGCAGCTTGCCGGCATAGAGCTGCACGGCATCGGCATGGTCCTCGTTCATATGGCTGACGATGCCCGGCTCGGCATCGGCCAGGCCACTTGCCGGCACCGCGTTCAGCTCGGCGGCCGAGAGCCATCTGATCTTGCCGAAGCCTGCGACCAGATGGGCGCGCTCGACGGCGACCCGATAGAAATGGAAATCCTTGAAGCCGGCATACATCTCGGCATCGGGATGCCGGGCCAGGAAACGGCGCGCGAGACGGGCATCGTCGGTGCGTGCGGCACGGCCAACCAGCGTCACCCGGGGGCCGGTCAGCGGCTGGTCGAGGCCGTGGGTGCCGTCGAACAGCAGCGATACGCGATCATCGGCGGCGATGGCCTTGGTATGTTCGGCAAGGTCGCTCAGCAGCAGGATCGGCGACAGGTCGTGGTCGACCGCCGCCAGCACCAGCGAGGCGTAGGGCCAGGTGCCGCCGTCGACCGGCAGGGCCGTGCCCAAGGCGGCGCGGTCGAGGCCGCGCACGAGGTCGCGGACGCCGCGGGACATGTCTTCGGATTGCATGATTTTATGGGTTGGGAGCCAAAAGCGCCTTAATTCACTCACATCGATGGCAGATTGGGGCGGCGGCGGCAACGACCCGGACTGTGCTACCATTGCCCGCCCCGACAGGAGAAGCCACGCCGTGCGCAAAAACATCGCCCTGGTTGACGACGACCGCAACATCCTGACGTCCGTGTCGATGCTGCTCGAAGCCGAAGGGTTTCAGATCAAGACCTATAACGATGGCGCCTCGGCGCTGGAGGGGCTGAACCAGTCCCCGCCCGACCTCGGCATCTTCGACATCAAGATGCCGCGCATGGACGGCATGGAGCTGCTCAACCGCATCCGCAAGACCCAGCAGTTCCCGGTGATCTTCCTCACGTCGAAGGACGAGGAGATCGACGAGGTGCTGGGCCTGCGCATGGGCGCCGACGATTTCATCCGCAAGCCGTTCTCGCAGCGCCTGCTGCTCGAGCGCATCCGCGCCGTGCTGCGCCGCGCCGACGGCGGCGGTGCCAAGGGTGAGGCTGCGGCCGAGCGCATCGTGCGCGGTGAGCTGGTGCTCGACCCCAGCCGCCACCAGTGCACCTGGAAGGGCAAGGAGGTGCACCTCACGGTCACCGAGTTCCTGCTGCTGAAGTCGCTCGCCGAACGGCCCGGTCACGTGAAGAACCGCGACCAGCTGATGGATGCGGCCTACGGCGAGACGATCTACGTCGACGACCGCACGATCGACAGCCACATCAAGCGCGTGCGGCGCAAGTTCCGCGAAGTCGACGGCGAGTTCGAGCAGATCGAAACGCTTTATGGCATCGGATACCGATACCGCGACGCCTGAGCCCGGACGAAGGTTCGGACTGCAGGGTCTGCGGGCACGGATCGCCGCGGCGCTAGGGCACCGCGGCGAAGCGGCGCCACGCGCCACCGCGGGCGAGACGCCGTCGCTGCTGCGTCGCCGGCGCAGCGCGACGCGGCGTTATTCGCCGCTCACCCGCCGTATCCTGCTGCTGAACATCATCCCGGTGGCGCTGCTGACCTTGGGCGCCGTCTATCTCAGTGACTACGAAGAAGAGCTCATCGACGCCGAGCTCGCCTCGCTCGCCGTGCAAGGCGAGATGGTGGCGGCGGGCATCGGAGAAGTCGCGGTCGCCGGCGGCGAGACCACGGTCAACCGCCTCGACGCCGACGCCGCCCGCCAGCTCCTCACCCGGCTGGTCCGCCCGACCGGCGTGCGCGCGCGCCTGTTCAGCGAGACCGGCGAGCTTTTGGGCGATTCGGCCATCCTGAGCGACGCCGGCCGCATCCACATCATGCCCCTGCCGCCGCCGCAGGCCGCGCCCGGTGTCGAGCCGCACTGGGGCGACCGCGTCGGCGACTGGGTCGCCCGCCAGCTCTCGCGCGTCGACCGCTTCCCCGAGTATGTCGAGCGTGCCGTCCCCACGGTGCGCGACTTTCCCGAGGCGGCGAGCGCCTTGCGCGGCTTCAACGCCTCGGCGGTCCGCGTCTCGCCCGACGGCATGCTGATCATGAGCGCCGCCGTGCCGGTGCAGCGCTACAAGCAGGTGCTGGGTGCGCTGATGCTGACGCGCGACAACCGCGCCATCGCCGCCTCGCTGCGCGAGGTGCGCTACGACATGATGGTAATCGCCGCGGCCGCGCTGGGCATCACGGTGCTGCTGTCGCTCTACCTTGCCGGCACCATTACCCAGCCGATCGTGCGGCTCGCCCGCGCCGCCGACGAGGTCCGGCTGGCGCGCGAAAGCCGGCCGGAGATCCCCGACCTCGGCAAGCGCGGCGACGAGATCGGCGACCTGAACGACGCCTTGCGCTCGATGACCGACGCGCTGTGGCAGCGCATCGGCACCATCGAAAGCTTCGCCGCCGACGTGGCGCACGAGCTCAAGAACCCTCTGACCTCGCTGCGCTCGGCGATCGAGGTGGCGGCCAGGCCCAATCTCGAGCCGGAGCGACGCGAGAAGCTGATGGGGATCGTGCTCGACGACATCAATCGCCTGAACCGCCTGATCACCGACATCTCGGAGGCCTCGCGGCTCGACGCCGAGCTGATGCGCGGCGAGGTCAAGAAGGTCGACCTCAACGCGCTGCTCGGCGACATGATCAACCACGTCGCCGCCACGGCCGTCCAGAAAGGCGGCGTCGAGGTCGAGTATCGGCTGGCCGCCAACCCGCCGTTCCTGGGACATGGTCACGACGGGCGCTACGGCCAGGTCTTTCGCAACGTCATCGACAATGCGCTTTCGTTCAGCCCGTCCGGCTCGAAGATCGTGGTCGAGCTCAGCCGGGCGCCGCGCGGCGGGCCGTTCACCGTCACCATCGACGACGAGGGACCGGGCATTCCCGAGGACAACCTCGAATCGATCTTCCAGCGCTTCTACTCGGAACGGCCAACCGAACATTTCGGCCAGCATTCGGGGCTCGGCCTCTCGATCTGCCGGCAGATCATGGAGACCTACGGCGGCTCGATCTCGGCCTCCAACCGCCGGGCTCCTGACGGCCGCGTGCTGGGCGCGCGCTTCACCGTGCGCGTGCCGGCGGCCGACGGCCGCAAGTGATCCTCTTCTGGACCGCGGGCCTCCAGGCCCGCTTCATGAAGCTGAGCGGGCCTGGAGGCCCGCGGTCCGGAAGAGCATGAGCCGCGTCCACGCGACCTGCGTCGCCCTGCGCCAAGGCAAAGCATGGCGCGCCGTGTTGCTGCGCGGTCCCTCGGGCGCCGGCAAATCCGATCTCGCCCTGCGCCTGATCGAGACCGGCTGGCGCCTGGTGGCCGACGACCAGACCGAGCTCAGCCAACAGGGCAGGCAGTTGATCGCCACCGCGCCGGCGCGCATCGCGGGCCTGGTCGAAGCGCGCGGGCTCGGCATCGTGAAGGTCGGCCGTGATCAATTGGTGAGACGCGCTGCCGTCGTGCTGCTGGTCGATCTCGCTCATCCCGAGCGAATCGAACGATTGCCCGAGCCGATGCGCGAAAAAATCCTGGGAATCGATCTGCCGGTTGTTTCACTGGCACCGTTCGAGGCTTCCGCCTCTGCAAAGTTGCGCCTTGCCTTGGCGCAAATCGCCAACGCATGATCGGCGCACTTCAGCCATGCCCGACAGCCCGGCGACCTCGACCATCACCACCGAGCACGACACGCGACGCCCGTTCGTCCTGGTGACGGGCCTGAGCGGCGCCGGCCGCGGCACGGCGCTGGCCGCGCTCGAGGACATGGGCTACGTCGCCGTCGACAACGTGCCGCTGCCGCTGCTCGGCGACCTGATGCGCTCGACCGCCGGAAGCCCCGGCGAACTCGCCGTGCCATTGGCCTTCGGCGTCGACACCCGTACCTACGGCTTCGATCCGCATGACCTGGTGCGGCGCATCCGAGAGCTGCGGCTGCGGGCCGACATCACGGCGCGGCTGCTGTTCCTCGATTGCGACGGCGAGACCCTGCTGCGCCGCTACACCGAATCGCGCCGGCCGCATCCCTTGGCGCCCGACCGTCCGGTGAAGGACGGCATTGGCGAGGAGCGCAAGCAGCTTGGCTGGGTGCGCGATTCGGCCGACCTGGTGATCGATACTTCGACACTTTCGCCGCACGCCTTCAAGCAGCTCCTGGTCGGCCACTTCGCGCTCGGCCGCAGCCTCGACACGCGCATCGCGGTGATGTCGTTCTCCTACCGCCGTGGCCTGCCGCGCGAGGCCGACCTGGTGTTCGACGTGCGCTTCCTCAAAAATCCGCACTACGATCCAGCGCTGAAGCCGCTGACCGGCCGCAATCCGGCGGTCGCGGGCTTCGTGGCCAGCGATCCCGGCTACCAGCCCTTCATCGGTTCGCTGAAGGGGCTGATCGGGCCGCTGCTGCCCCGATTCGACGCGGAGGGCAAGAGCTATTTGACCATCGCCATAGGCTGCACGGGCGGCCGGCACCGCTCGGTGGCGGTCGCCGAGGAGCTGGCAGAGTGGTTGCGCGGCGCGGGCCGCTCGGTCACTCTCTCGCACCGGGACGCCGATGCAGCCGGGGAGGCTGGCGGTGCAGGGTAGAGCATACGAATGATTGGCATCGTACTGGTGACCCACGGCAATCTGGCGCGTGAATTCATCGCCGCACTGGAGCATGTCGTAGGTCCGCAGCAATGTGTATCGGCGGTCTGTATCGGCGCCGACGACGACATGGAGAAGCGGCGCGCCGAGATCCTGGAGAGCGCCAAGGCCTGCGACACCGGCGACGGGGTGATCGTGCTCACCGACATGTTCGGCGGCACGCCCTCCAACCTCGCCATCTCGATCATGGAGCAGGCGCGCATCGAGGTGCTGGCCGGCGTCAACCTGCCGATGCTGGTCAAGCTCGCCTCGGTCCGCACCCGGCCGATCGCCGAAGCCGTGCGCATGGCCCAGGAGGCGGGCCGCAAGTACATCACCGTCGCCTCGCGCATCCTGGCCAAGGAAGCTTCGTGACGGGTGATGCTACGCCCGAGGGGGCGGCGGACGCGAGCATCGGCGCGCTGCGGCGCACCCTCCCCATCGCCAACAAGCGCGGCCTGCACGCCCGCGCCGCCGCCAAGTTCGTGCGCACCGCCGGCCAGTTCGACGCCGTCGTGCGCGTGTCCTTCAAGGGCCAGGAAGTCTCTGGCCTCTCTATCATGGGCCTGATGATGCTGGCCGCCGGCATCGGCAGCGACATCGAGCTCTTCTGCTCGGGGCGGCAGGCGACGGACGCCATGGCGGCCTTGTCGGCCCTGGTCGAGGGAAAGTTCGGCGAGGAGTGATTCGCCCTTCACCTCCCCCGTCATACGGGGGAGGCCGGGAGGGGGAAAGCATCAGACGAGATCGGCGTAGGGCGAAGATCATGATCTGAAACAGGTCAGCACCACGACTGTGGCCTTCCCCCTCCCTGCCTCCCCCGTATGACGGGGGAGGTGTTTGAGAGTGATCATGTCAGCTCCGACACCGCCGGCATAAAGCCCCGGGAATATCGGCATAAATTCTTGCTTATATGCGCATATGGCGCGTTGAGGCGGGGTCGGGTCGCTGATAAGACCCACGCCACCTCATTCAATGCCGGGAGCGCCAAATGGCCCAGGATTACGTCGTCAAGGATATCGGTCTCGCCGACTGGGGCCGCAAGGAACTCGACATGGCCGAGACCGAGATGCCCGGCCTGATGTCGATCCGCAAGGAATACGGCCCCAAGAAGCCGCTGAAGGGCGCGCGCATCGCGGGCTCGCTGCACATGACCATCCAGACCGGCGTGCTGATCGAGACGCTGAAGGCGCTGGGCGCCGACGTGCGCTGGGCCTCGTGCAACATCTACTCGACCCAGGACCATGCCGCGGCCGCCATCGCCAAAGCCGGCACGCCCGTCTTCGCCATCAAGGGCGAGAGCCTCGAGGAGTATTGGGACTACACCCACAAGATCTTCGAATGGGGCGACGGCGGCGAGCCGAACATGATCCTCGACGACGGCGGCGACGCCACGCTGCTGGTCCATCTCGGCGCCCGCGCGGAGAAGGATCCCTCGCTGATCGCCAAGCCGACCAACGAGGAGGAAGAGGTCCTCTACAAGGTGATCGCCAAGACCAACAAGGCCAAGCCCGGCTGGTATGCCAAGCTCGGCACCTCGATCAGGGGCGTGACCGAGGAGACGACCACGGGCGTGCACCGTCTCTACAGCATGGCCAAGGAAGGCAAGCTCCTGTGGCCGGCCATCAACGTCAACGACTCGGTCACCAAGTCGAAGTTCGACAACCTCTACGGCTGCCGCGAATCGCTGGTCGACGGCATCCGCCGCGGCACCGACGTCATGATGTCGGGCAAGGTCGCGATGGTCGCGGGCTTCGGCGACGTCGGCAAGGGCTCGGCCGCCTCGCTGCGCCAGGCCGGCTGCCGCGTCATGGTCTCCGAGATCGATCCGATCTGCGCCCTGCAGGCGGCGATGGAAGGCTATGAGGTCGTCACGATGGAAGAAGCCGCACCCAAGGCCGACATCTTCGTGACGGCGACCGGCAACGTCGATGTGCTCACGCTCGACCACATGAAGGCGATGAAGCACCGCGCCATCGTCTGCAACATCGGCCACTTCGACTCCGAGATCCAGATCGCCAACCTGCGTAACTTCAAGTGGCACAACGTCAAGCCGCAGGTCGACGAGGTCGAGTTCCCCGACGGCAAGCGCATCATCGTGCTGTCCGAGGGCCGGCTGGTGAACCTCGGCAACGCGACCGGCCATCCGAGCTTCGTGATGTCGGCCTCGTTCTCGAACCAGACGCTGGCCCAGATCGAGCTGTGGACCAACCCGACCAAGTACGAAAAGAAGGTCTACGTCCTGCCCAAGAGCCTCGACGAGAAGGTCGCGGCGTTCCACCTCGAGAAGGTCGGCGCCAAGCTGACCAAGCTCCGTCCCGACCAGGCCAAGTACATCGGCGTGCCCGAGGCCGGCCCCTTCAAGGGCGACCTCTACCGTTACTAAAGCGCCTGCAAGGCGCGGAAACGCCCAC
>DATGZZ010000757.1:0-3229 GCA_035296945.1 Reyranella sp. | reverse complement strand
CCAGGTGATCCTGCCGGTGCTGCGCGCGCTGCGGGCCGAGATCGGCAAGGACAAGGCCGACCGCATCGTTGGCGATGCGCTGCGAAAGTGGGCGCGCGATCTCTATCAGCGCATCGGCGACGGCAAGACCGGCACGCCGCGCCAGAAATGGGATGCGGTGTGGGCCGACGACATGCGCCCACGCATCGGTGACGCGGTCGACCGCGACATGCTGAAGGACGACGGCACGGTGCGCGAATACAACGTCACGCGCTGTCAGTATGCCGAGTTCTTCCGGGGCCTGGGCGAGCCCGAGCTGGGCGCCATCCTGCTCTGCGATTCGGACTTCCACATCGCCGAGGTCGGCGGTGCCAACGTCGAGTTCAAGCGCACCCAGACCATCATGCAGGGCGCCGCCTACTGCGACTTCCGCTACCGTTTCAAGTGAAACGCGCCGACGTGGAGACCTACGATTACATCGTCGTCGGCGCAGGCTCGGCCGGCGCGGTGGTGGCCAACCGGCTGTCGGCCGATCCGCGCAACCGCGTGCTGCTGCTGGAGGCGGGACCTGCCGGCAATCCGTGGACGCACATTCCGATCGGCTACGCGAAGCTGATCACCAATCCGGCGGCCAACTGGCTGTACAGCGCCGAGGCGGAAGCTGCGACCAACGGCCGGCGCCTACCAGTGCCGCGCGGCCGCCTGCTGGGCGGCTCGAGCGCCATCAACGGCCAAGCCTTCGTGCGCGGCCAGGCGCAGGACTTCGATTCATGGGCGCAGATGGGCAACCGCGGCTGGAGCTACAGCGACGTGCTGCCCTTCTTCAAGAAGATGGAGGCCTACGAAGGCGAGGGCGACGATGCCTTCCGCGGGCGCGACGGTCCGTTGCGAGTCACCAATCCCGACTGGCGCGATCCGCTCTTCGCGGCGTTGATCGAGGCCGCGGGCCAGGTCGGCATCCGCCACAACCCCGACTACAACGGTGCGCAGCAAGACGGCATTGCCATGAGCCAGGCGACGATCGCCTCGCGTCGCCGCATGAGCACGGCGCGCTGCTACCTCGATCCGGTCCGCAGCCGCCCCAATCTCCGCATCGTGACCGATGCCTTGACCGAGGCGCTGCTGCTCGACGGCAAGCGGTGCATCGGCGTCCGCTACTCGGTCGCCGGCGTCTCCCATGAAACGCGCGCCGCGCGCGAGGTCGTGGTGAGCGCGGGATCGGTGAACTCGCCGCAATTGCTCGAACTGTCGGGGCTCGGCCAGCCCGAGCGCCTGAACGCGCTCGGTATCGAGGTCCGCCATGCGCTGCCGGGCGTCGGCGAAAACCTGCGCGACCATTTCGCGCCGCGCACACGATGGGCGATCGGCAAGAAGGGCCTGACCTTCAACGACCGCGGCCGCGGTCTCGGCATGGTCGGACAGGCCTTGCGCTACGCGTTTACCGGGCGAGGGCTGCTCGGCATGGTCGCGGCGCCAATTCGTGCCTTCGTCCGCTCGCGCGAGGGGCTGGAGTCACCCGACCTGCTGCTGGGTTGGGTGCCGATGCTGACCGAGCCCGGACCGAAGGGACCGCGCATCGCCCGGCAGTCCGGCATGACGTGCTACGCGCATCCGATGCGCCCGGAGAGCAGGGGACGCATCCACATCGTGTCGGCCGACGCGAAGAAGCCGCCGGCGATCAATTTCAACTTCCTGTCGTCGCCGGTCGATGCCGAGCTCACCGTGCGCGCGGTTCGCATCGCCTGCTCGATCATGCGCGCGCCCGCGCTCGCCCCCATGCAGATCAGCGAGATCGCGCCGGGGCCGGACCGCCGCAGCGACGACGAGATCCTCGACTGGGTGAGGAAGGCCGCCGAGACCACCTATCATCCCGTCGGCACCTGCAAGATGGGCTCCGACGCCCACGCCGTCGTCGACGCCCGCCTGCGCGTGCACGGCATCGCGGGCCTGCGCGTCGCCGACGCCTCGATCATGCCGACGCTCACGTCGGGCAATACGAATGCGCCCTCGATCATGATCGGCGAGAAGGCAGCAGCGATGGTGCTCGAGGACGCTGCCTGATGTCGATCGCGGAGCCCGGTCCCGCCTCGTTTGCGGCCCTGCGCGGCGCCATGCTCAAGGGCCACGAACCGCCACCGTTGCAAGCCGTCGCCCGGCTGGCGTCGTATCGCTGGCTGGTCGTCGCCACGGTGTGCGTCGGCGCCTTCATGGGCCAGGTCGATGCCAGCCTGACGCAGATGCTGCTGCCCCGGCTCGAGCGCGATTTCCATGCGCCGCTCAGCACCGTGAGCTGGGTGGCGGTGGCCTACATCCTCACCATGGCGTCGTTCATGCCGATCTTCGGCCGGCTGGCCGACATGATCGGCCGCAAGCTGCTCTATACCGGCGCCTTCCTGCTGTTCGTCATCGGCTCCGGCCTGTGCGGTTTCGCGACGGACCTGCCGACCCTGATCGCCTTCCGCATCGTTCAGGGCATTGGCGCCGCCCTGATGACCGCCAACAGCATCGCCATCGTCGTCCTTGCCGCGGGACCCGAGCATCGCGGCCGCGCGCTCGGCCTGCAGTCGGCGGCGCAGGCGATCGGGCTGGGCGTGGGGCCGGCAGTGGGCGGCCTGGTGCTCGACACGCTGGGCTGGAACTGGGCGTTCTGGATCAACGTGCCGTTCGGCCTGCTGGGCCTGCTGCTCGGCTGGTTCGTGCTGCCGCAGACCCGGCATCTGAAAAGCGGCGGCCGCTTCGACTGGCATGGCGCCTTCCTGATCGCACCCGCGCTCACCGCCATCGTCGCGCTGCTGAACGAGGGCCATGCCTGGGGCGTGACCTCGCCTGCGTTCATCGCGTGCAGCGTGGCGGCGGTCGTCCTTCTGGCGTTGTTCGTCCTGGCCGAACGGCGCGCCGATACCCCGCTGATCGACTTCGCGCTGCTGCGCCAGCGCGCCTTCCTGACCGGCAACCTCGCGAACTTCCTGTCCTACGCCACGCTGTTCGGCGTGTTCTTCCTCATCCCCTTCGTGCTGGTCCGCGTCTACCAGGACTCCGAGCTCGTCGCGGGCCTCCGACTCTCGATCGTACCGGTGATGCTTGGCCTGTTGGCGCCGGTCGGCGGCATGCTCTACGACCGCTTCGGTGCACGTACGGTGACGGCGGCGGGCATGGCGGTCTGCGTCGCGGGCCTTGCCGTGCTCTACGTCTTCCTCGACGGCAAGGCGGTGAACATGCCGCTGGTCATGCTGGCGCTGGCGATCTTCGG
>DATGZZ010000756.1:0-3593 GCA_035296945.1 Reyranella sp. | reverse complement strand
CGATGATCGTGCGGGCCCTGGAAACGCGCTCCTGGCAACGCGACCTCGCTCGCACCGGCTATCCGGAGGCGCCGCTTGCCGAAGCGATCGGCCGCTACGAAGCCACGTTGGTCGCTGCGGGCTTCACCGAAGCTGCGCGGGCGCGGGCCATGGACGGATTGGTCATGGAACTCGACGGATTGCGGCGAACGGTGCCGGGCGCGGCGCAGGTTCGCGCCGTCCATCAATGCGAGCGCCAGCGCCGGTCGTTGGGCCTGAACTACACGACGCTTCCGGAGGATGGCCGCGCGCGTTTCATGCCTTACTTGCTGCACCAGGTCTGCCAGGCGCAGCAGCTCAATGCCGACGACCCGGTGCGCTGCGACTACTGGATGTTCGGCAAGACCGACAAGCCGATGTCGTTCGCCGGCGAGACCGTCTACAGCGTGCGCTGGCTCGACGGTTCGACGGCAAACGGGCGCTTCGATCCTGAGCAATCGCGCAGCACCGGTACCGTGACGCTGCGCCTGCGTCCTCCCCCTAAGACGACGAAGTAGCTATTTCGGCGCCACTACTTCGGAGCAAGCACCATGATCATCTGCCGGCCTTCCATGCGCGGCATCGATTCGATCTTGGTGAGCGGGTCCATCTCGCCGCGGACGCGGTTCAGCACCTGCAGGCCGAGCTCGGAATGGACCATCTCGCGGCCGCGGAAGCGCAGGGTGACCTTCACCTTGTCGCCTTCCTCGATGAACCGCTTCATGGCGCGCATCTTCACTTCGTAATCGTGGTCGTCGATGTTCGGGCGCATCTTGATCTCTTTGACCTCGATGACCTTCTGGTGCTTACGCGCCTCGTGCGCCTTCTTCTGCGCTTCGTACTTGTACTTGCCGTAGTCGGAAATCTTGGCGACGGGCGGAACGGCATTGGGGGAGATCTCGATCAGGTCGAGACTGGCCTCCTCGGCCATGTCGATCGCTTCGCGGGTGCTGACGACGCCGACCATGTCGCCGTTCTCGTCGATCAGTCGGACTTGCGGCGCCTTGATCTCGGCGTTGACGCGCGGACCCTCGCGGGTGGGCGCGCTTTGTTGGGCAGGTCTGGCTATGGCTTCCTTCTCCTGTGCTAGAGCCCCCGTTTTCGGGGGCGGGTATCGAGACCGCGACCACCCTAGAAGGGCGGCCGAGCCTCCTCTGAAAGTTTAGACACGGCGGCCCCGAGTTCAAGGACCTCCTGCTTTTCCGAGCCGAGACGGCGGATGGCCACCGTCTTGCCCTCCATGTCGCGCCGGCCGACGGCCAGGATCAACGGGACATGGGCCAGCGAGTGCTCGCGGACCTTGTAGTTGATCTTCTCGTTGCGCAGGTCGAGGTCGACGCGCATCCCCGCCGCACGAAGCGCCTTTGCGACCTCGTTGGCATAGGAGTCGGCATCATTGACGATCGTGGCCACTACCGCTTGCGTCGGCGCCAGCCAGGGCGGGAAGCGCCCGGCATAGTGCTCGATCAGGACGCCGATCATGCGCTCGAAGCTGCCGAAGATGGCGCGGTGCAGCATGACCGGCACCTTGCGGCTGCCGTCCTCGGCGACGTAGCTCGCGCCCAGCCGCTCGGGCAGCATGAAGTCGACCTGCAGCGTGCCGCACTGCCAGTCGCGACCGATCGCATCGCGCAGCACGAATTCCAGTTTGGGCCCGTAGAACGCGCCCTCGCCGGGATTGAGGATCAGGTCGACGCCCGCCGCCTTCGATGCCGACTGCAGCGCGCCCTCCGCCTGGTCCCAGATCGCATCCGAGCCGATACGCGTTGGCGGCCGGTCGGAGAACTTCACGAAGTAGTCCGGGAAGCCCAGGTCCTTGTAGATCGACTCGAGCAACTGGCAGAAGCGGATCGTCTCTGCCTCGATCTGGCTGCCTTCGCAGAAGATGTGGGCGTCATCCTGCGTGAAGGCCCGTACGCGCAGGATGCCGTGCAGCGCACCCGACGGCTCGAAGCGGTGACACGAACCCATCTCGGCCATGCGCAGCGGCAGCTCGCGATAGCTGCGCAGACCTTGATTGAAGATCTGGATATGGCACGGGCAGTTCATCGGCTTCAGCGCGAACATGCGCCGCGCCGGGTCGTCGACGAACTCCTTCAGGCCCTCCTCGTTTTCGCTGAGATACATGTTCTCGCGAAAATTCTCCCAGTGGCCCGACTTCTCCCACAGCCGCCGGTCGTTCAGCTGCGGCGTCTTCACCTCGACGTAGCCACCCGCCTCGAGCTTGCGGCGGAGGTAGTTCTCGAGCGTGCGCCACAGCGTCCAGCCCTTGGGATGCCAGTAGACCATGCCGGCGGCGTCTTCCTGCTGATGGAAGAGGCCCATTTCCGGCCCCAGCCGGCGATGGTCGCGCTTCTCCGCCTGCTCGATGCGGTGCAGGTAGGCCTTCAGGTCCTTGTCGGAGAAGAACACCGTGCCGTAGACGCGCTGGAGCTGGGCGTTGTTGGCATCGCCGCGCCAGTAGGCCCCCGACACCTTCGTGAGCTTGAAGGCCTTGCCGAGCTTGCCCGTCGAGGGCAGGTGCGGGCCAAGGCACATGTCGAGCCAGTCGCCCTGCTTGTAGACCGAGATCTCCTCGTCCTTGGGCAGTTCGTCGGCCCACTGGGCCTTGAAGCTTTCGCCATGCTTGAGGAAGTGGTCCTTGATCCTGGCGCGGTCCCAGACCTCGCGCGTGATCGGCAGGTCGCGGTCGACGATCTCGGCCATGCGCTGCTCGATCTTGGCGAAGTCCTCGGGCGAGAACGGCTGCTCGCGCACGAAGTCGTAGTAGAATCCGTCCTCCGTCGCCGGGCCGAACGTGATCTGCGTGCCGGGATAGAGTTCCTGGACCGCCTGGGCCAGCACGTGCGCCGCATCGTGGCGCAAGAGTTCCAGCGCCTCGGGGTCGCGCGACGTCACGATGCCGATCTTGGCGTCATGATCGACGACGTGGGCGAGATCGACCAGCTTGCCGTCGACGCGCAAGGCCAGCGCCGCCTTGGCGAGGCCTGGGCCGATCGCGGCGGCGATATCGGCGCCGCTCACCGGTTTGTCGAACGGCCGGACCGAGCCGTCCGGTAAGGAAATATTGATCATGGCAACCACCGCATAAGAAGATTCCGAACACAGCTCACGCGCCGACACGAAGTGTCGGCGGCAAGAGGCCGGGAAGCGGCACGAGTGCGCGCGCCCGGCCGAATCAAGTTCGAACGGTGGTCGTGATAGCTGGAGCGGTGAAAAACCGGCGTTCCATGGGCCTGGAGATAGAGGCGGCTAAGGCTTTAGTCAATGCCCTGGCGCATCGTGTGGTTGCCCTGCGGCGGCAGCAATCAGCCCAAACGCTCGTAGAGCTGCAACAACTGGCGATTGGCCTGGGCGAGGCTGTAGCGGCTGCGCACCTGCTCCTGGGCGGCGCGGGCGACCTCGGCGCGGCGTTCGATGCTGAGGGAGAGCGCGCTTTGCAGCGCCTCGGCCAGCGCCGCCGGATCGCCGGCCGGCGCCAGCCAGCCGGTGACGCCGGGCAGCACCGTTTCGGCCGCCCCGCCGCCGTCCTCGGCCACCACCGGGCGGCCCATCGCCTGGGCTTCGACCAGCGT
>DATGZZ010000755.1:0-5728 GCA_035296945.1 Reyranella sp. | reverse complement strand
CGAGGAGCACGACTACTGGATGCCGGTCGACCAGTATATCGGCGGCATCGAGCACGCGATCCTGCACCTGCTCTATTCGCGCTTCTGGACGCGCGCCATGCGCGAGGTGCAGATGACCAGCCGCGACGAGCCGTTCGACGGCCTGTTCACCCAGGGCATGGTCTGCCACGAGACCTACCGCGCCGCCGACGGCTCCTGGCTGCTGCCGGAGGAGGTCGAGCGCACGGCTGGCGGCAACGTCGTGCGCGCTTCCGACAAGAGCCCGGTCGAGGTCGGCCGCTCGGAAAAGATGTCCAAGTCGAAGAAGAACGTCGTCGACCCGGACCAGATCATCCACGACTACGGCGCCGACACGGCGCGCTGGTTCATGCTGTCGGACAGCCCGCCCGAGCGCGACCTCGAGTGGACCGAGGCCGGCGTGACGGGCGCCTGGCGCTTCCAGCAGCGCCTGTTCCGCATCGCCAGCGAGGCGCTGGCCGACCTGCCGGCGGCCGGCACGCCCCAGCCCCAGTCCTTCTCCGAGGCGGCGACCGGCCTGCGCCGCGCGGCGCACAAGACCATCGCCGGCGTCTCGGCCGACATCGAGGCCTTCCACTTCAACAAGGCGGTGGCGCGGCTCTATGAGCTGGCCAGCGCCATCGATGGCCTGAAGCCCAAGGACGCGGCCGACAAATGGGCCAAGCGTGAGGCGCTGGAGATCTTCGTGCGCCTGACCGGCCCGATGACGCCGCATCTGGCCGAGGAGCTGTGGCAGGCGCTGGGCCACAAGTCGCTGCTGGCCGATTCGCCCTGGCCGCTGGCCGAGGATGCGCTCTTGGTCGACGACACGGTGACGATCGCCCTGCAGGTCAATGGCAAGCTGCGCGGCACCATTCAGATGCCGAAGGATGCCTCGCAGGAAGCCAACACCGCCGCGGCGCTCGCCAACGGCGATGTCCAGAAGGCGATGGCGGGCAAGCCGCAGAAGCGGGTGATCGTGGTGCCCAACCGGCTCGTCAACGTCGTGGTGTAGGCCCTAGGGAATGCCGGGCAATCGTCGAGACAGACGCGCCGCTCTCGCCGGCAAGGCGCCATCGTCGACGAACGCGGACCAGGTTCGCGCCACGCTCGGGCAGGCGGTCCGCCTTCACCAGGCCGGCAAGCTGCAGCAGGCGGTGACGTTCTACGAACAGGCGCTGGCGCTCGATCCGGGCATTCCCGAGGCGCTCTCCAATCTCGCGCTCGCGCTCAAGGCCCTGGGACGGGCCGACGACGCGATCGCCCGCTGCGAGCAGGCGCTGAAGCTGAAACCGGATGCGCCGGAGATCCTGCTCAATCTCGGCATGCTGCTGCGCGACAAACGCCGCAGCAAGGAAGCCGCCGCCCTCTATCGCCGGGCCCTTGGCGTGAGGCCCAACGATGCGACGTTGCTGTCCAACCTCGGCAACGCCCTGAAGGACCAGGGCGAGTTCGACGAGGCCATCGCCTGTTTCGGGCAGGCCCTGGCGCTGCGGCCGAATTACCGGGCGGCGCTGGCCAATCTCGACAACGCGCTGTTCGACATTCACTTCTCTGGCCGCTACGGCGACGAAAGCACGCTCGATGCGGCGCGGCTGTACGCCCGATATGTCGAGACGGCCCGGCCGGCCAACGAATTCGCCAACGTGCCCGATCCGGAGCGACGGCTGCGCGTCGGCTATGTCTCGGGCGACTTCCGCAGGCACGCGGTCTCCTACCTGTTCAACGGTCTGATCACCTCGCTCGATCACGGCGAGGTCGAGGCCTATTGCTACAGCAACTCGACCGTCGATGACGACATGACGGCGCTCATTCGCGGCGCCGCGCACGGCTTTTGCACCATCTCCGGCCTGTCCGATGCCGAGGCCGAGACCATCATCCGGCGCGACCAGATCGACATCCTGGTCGACCTCTCCGGCCATACGGTCGGCAATCGCCTGCCGCTGTTCGCGCTCAAGCCCGCGCCCGTGCAGGTGCTTACGCTGGGCTACCTCGATACGTCCGGCCTTGCGGCCATGGACTATGTCATCACCGACCGCTGGGTCATTCCGCCGGAAGACGAGACGTCGTACACCGAAAAGGTCCTGCGGCTGCCCGACGCGCATTTCTGCTTCGCGCCAGGCACTTCCGATATCCCGGTGACCGCGCGACCGGCCGGCCAGCCGCTGACCCTGGGCTCGTTCAACAACTGGGCGAAGTCATCCGAGACGACCCTGGCATTGTGGGCGCGGGTGATGGCGGAAATCCCCGACAGCCGCCTGATGCTGAAGAGCGGGCGCTTCGACGATCCGGTGTTGCGCAGCGAAGCGGTCGGGCAACTCGCCGCCCATGGCGTCAGCGAAGACCGGCTGATCGTCGAAGGCTTCACGTGCCGCGAGGACCTGCTGGCCGCCTACAATCGCGTGGACATTGGTCTCGATCCATTTCCCTATACCGGCTGCACCACGACCGTCGAAGCGGTGTGGATGGGCGTCCCTGTCGTCACCTTGCGCGGCAAGCGCTCGGTCGCGCGTGCGTCGGAGGCCATTCTGACCGTCGTAGGCCGGCCCGACCTGGTGGCGACGGATGCCGACTCCTACGTCTCGATCGTCAAGACGCTGGCCACGGATCGGGCAGCCCTCGCCGAAATGCACGGCGAGCTCCGGGCGATGATGGAAGCGTCGCCGATCTGCGACTGCCGGCGGTTCGCGCGCGACACGGTGCGGCTCTATCGCCAGATGTGGCGGACCTGGTGCGCCGGGCGCCAGACATGACGATCAAGGACCACAAGTCGCTGCTGACCGATTCGCCCTGGCCGGTGGCCGAGGATACGATGCTGGACGATACGGTGACGGTGGCGTAATCCCCGCCAAGCCCAAGAGGTTCATCAATGGCTCGAAAACCAAACTACGAATTCGAACGCCGCGAGCGCGATCGGCTCAAGGCCATCAAGGTCGCCGAGAAAGCCCAAGCCAAGAAGGAGGCGCGCGAACGCGCCAAGCTGGAGAATGCTGGGCCGGTAGGCGAGGCTGATCCTGCTGACGACGCGGAGAAGACCTGACTCACTCGTCACGAGGACGTTTGTGTGAAGATCGAGCCGCGTCAGGTCGACGCCTTCCTGAAGAAGCCTGATCCCAGGATCCGCGGCGTCGTCATCTACGGCAATGACGACGGGTTGATCGCCGAACGCGCGTTGGCGCTGGCCAAGACCGTGTGCGAGGACCTCAAGGATCCATTCCGTGTGGTCGACATCGGCGGCGATGCCCTGAAGGGCGACCCGGCGCGGCTGGCCGACGAGTTCGGCGCCATGTCGCTGATGGGCGGCCGGCGCGTGATCCGCGTGCGGCCGGCCGGCGAGGAGACCACGGCGGCGCTGGAGAACCTCGTCGACGCGACTGCCGGCGACGCGCTGATCGTGATCGAAGGCGGCAACCTAACGCCGCGCTCGGGCCTGCGCACGCTGGCCGAGACCGAGGCCTGCCTGGCGGCGCTGCCTTGCTATATGGACAACGAGGCCGCCCTCGAGGGCTTGGTCGAAAGTGCCGCCCGGGCGCAAGGGCTCTCCGTCGATCCCGATGCACTGGAATGGATCGTCGAGCGGCTGGGCGGCGATCGCGGCCAGAGCCGCAGCGAGATCGACAAGCTCCTGCTCTACAAGCAGGGCGACGGCGCAAAGACCGTCTCGCTCGACGATGCGCTGGCCGTGCTGGGCGACACCGCGGCGATCGGCATCGACGACGTCGTCGCCGCCACCTTCGACGGCGAGCTTGTGGCCCTCGACCGTGCGCTTGATCGCGTGTTCGCCGAGGGCGGCAATCCCGTGCAGCTCGTGCGCGCCCTGCAGCGCCACACCGACCAGCTCCACCTGGTGGCGGGCCACGCCGCCAACGGCGGCAACCTCGAAGGCGCGATGTTCAAGGCGCGCGGCCTGCCGCGCGGCGGCCCGGTGCGCCAGCGCTTCGAGCGCCATGTGCGGGCCTGGCCTCTGGGCCGCCTCAGCTCGGCGCTGCAGGTGATCCTGAGAGCCGAGCAGGAGTGCAAGTCGACGGGCTATCCCGACGAGGCGATCGCGCGCCGGCTGTGCCTGGCGCTGGCATCGTCGGCACGATCGGCCCGTCAGCGCCGCTGAAGCAGGAGGAAACAATGAAATCCGGACTCGCAGCCTTTCTGGCAGCCGCGCTTTTGCCGGCGCTGGCCATCGCCCAGACGCCGACGTCGACGGCCGACATCGCTCCCCGCACCGAGCTGCATGCCATCCCGACGATGACGGTGAGCGATTCCGACTTCCTGGCCGGCAAGGACGGCAAGGCGGTGTCGGTGGCAGGCCAGCTCCGCGTCGCCCAGGGCACGGGCAAGCTGCCCGTCGTCATCCTGATGCACGGCTCCGGCGGCATGGGCCCGCAGCTCGACACCTGGAGCCGCCTGTTCAACGCCATGGGCGTGTCGACCTTCGCCATCGACGGTTTCACCGGCCGCGGCCTGACGTCGGTCAACACCAACCAGGCTGAGCTCGGCCGGCTGAACTTCATCCTCGACATCTACGGCGCGCTCGGCGTCCTCGCCAAGCACCCGCGCGTCGATCCGCAGCGCATCGTCCTGATGGGCTTCTCGCGCGGCGGGCAGGCCGCCCTCTACGCCAGCCTGACGCGCTTCCACAAGATGTGGAACAAGTCGGGTGCTTCGTTCGCCGCCTACATTCCGTTCTATCCGGACTGCGCGACGAGCTACATCGACGACACCGATGTCGCCGCAGCCCCCATCCGGATCTTCCATGGCATCGCTGACGACTACAATCCGCTGTCCTCGTGCAAGGCCTTCCTCGCCCGCCTGAAGAGCGCCGGCCGCGACGTCGAGCTCACCGAATACGCCGACGCCCAGCACGGCTTCGACTCGCCGCTGGGCGCAGTGGTGGTCGCCAAGGGCGCGCAGACCGTGCGCGCCTGCACCATCCAGGAAGGCCCGGCCGGCGTCCTGGTCAACACCGCGACCGGCGCGCCATTCGCCTACACCGACACCTGCGTGCAGCTCGACCCACATGTCGGCCGCAATCCCGCCGCGGCCGCAGCCGCGCAGGCTGCCGTCGGCGATTTCGTGCGCACGCTGTTCAAGCTGAAGTAGCCGGAGCGCGAAGGCCTCACCCTGAGGAGCGCCCGCAGGGCGCGTCTCGAAGGGTGGGCGACAACGAGACTGTGGCCACCCTTCGAGACGCCGCGCTTCGCGCGGCTCCTCAGGGTGAGGTGGTGCCGGTTCGCCTTTTCGACAGCTATCCCTTCTTGCCGCCGCCGACGCTGAGCGGCACTGCCGCCTGATCTGTCAGGACCAGGAAGGTGAAGCTCTCCTCGATATACAGCCGCACGCGCTCGAGGTTGTGCTCGAGGTAGCCGATCGAGAAGTCCTGGCCGACCGTGAGCTCGAAGTCGCCGCCGCGCTTGGACAGCACCAGGCCGCCATCGAGGCCGGCCGCCCAGACGATGTCGCCGTCGACCAGGCGCTGGACGTGGCTCAGGATCGGGTAGCCCGAATCGGTCCGCGCTGCGAGGTCCTTGTAGAGCTGCTCGTTCAGGACCACGGCGAAGGGGCCTTCGATGCCCTCGTCGCGCAGCTTGGTGAGGGCCGCCGACACCGCGCCGGGGTAGTCGGCATGGCTGCTACCCAGCGGCACCGCCGTCGCTGCCGCGGCCTCGCAGATGCCGGTGATGTGCGCGGCCTTGTAGCCGTGGAAGATCGCGCGGTCCTCGGCGATGGCGATCTG
>DATGZZ010000754.1:0-11694 GCA_035296945.1 Reyranella sp. | reverse complement strand
GATCGTCGCCGAGGACCAGGAGCAGGTCGACAAGGCGCTGTCGCTCAAGGACAAGCTGCCCAACCTGCGCTGGATCGTCTTCAACGATCCGCGTGGCCTGTGGGCCTACAACGATCCGATGCTGCGCTCGTTCGCGGGCGTGCTGGAGGACGGCGCTGCCTACGGCAAGGCGAACCCGGATTTCTATGCGGCCGAGCTGGCCAAGGGTCGTCCCGACGACATCGCCATGATCGCCTACACCTCGGGCACGTCCGGCAGCCCCAAGGGCGCCATGCTCAGCCATCGCAACATGATCGCCACCGCCGAGGCGTTCATCGAGGTCAACGAAGTCAAGGTGGGCGACAACTGGCTGTCGTACCTGCCGATGGCCTGGGTCGGCGACGCGGCCTTCACGCTCGGCATAGCGCTGGTGGCTCGGCTGACGGCGAACTGCCCCGAGAATCCCGAGACCGTGCAGCGCGACCTGCGCGAGCTTGGCCCCGACGCCATGCTGGCACCGCCGCGCATCTGGGAGAACATGCTGACCCTGATGCAGATCAAGGGGAGCGACGCCTCACCGATGAAGCGCCGCGTGTTCGAGTTTTTCCGTGGGTTGGCCGAGCGCTGCGAGCTTAAGCGCAGCGATGGCAAGCCCTTGTCGCTCGGCGACCGCGTCGGCCTGGCTTTGGGCGAGATCTTCGTCTATGGGCCTGTCCGCGATCAGCTCGGCCTGCGCAAGGCGCGCTGGTGCTACACCGGCGGCGCGCCGCTGGGGCCCGACACCTATCGCTTCTTCCGCTCCTTCGGCATCAACCTCAAGCAGGTCTACGGTGCCACCGAGGCGTCGGCGCTGATCGCCTGCCAAGCCGACGCCGAGGCCAATCCCAATACGGTGG
This sequence comes from Reyranella sp., assembly GCA_035296945.1. Taxonomy (GTDB): domain Bacteria; phylum Pseudomonadota; class Alphaproteobacteria; order Reyranellales; family Reyranellaceae; genus Reyranella. The sequence continues at coordinate 10,819 of DATGZZ010000754.1, read as the reverse complement.
GGCGGCCGATCCCGCGCGTCGAAATCAAGATCGACGATCGCGGCGAGGTGCTGCTGAAGGGCTCCAACGTCTTCAAGGGCTACTTCAAGCAGGACGAGGCGACGCGCGACACCATCACGACGGACGGCTGGCTGAAGACCGGCGATGCCGGCTTCTTCGACAAGCAGGGCCATCTGGTCATCATCGACCGCGCCAAGGACGTGGGTAAGCTTTCTGATGGTTCGGCCTTCGCGCCGCAATTCATCGAGAACAAGCTGAAGTTCAGCCCGTTCATCCGCGAGGCAGTGGCGTTCGGCGACCAACGGCCGTTCGTCGTCGCCATGATCGCCATCGACATGCAGACCGTCGGCACCTGGGCGGAAAAGCAAGGGCTCGCCTACACGAGCTTCATGGACCTCAGCGGCAAGCCCGAGGTCGCCGCCATGATCGGCGAGGCGATCGCCAAGGCCAATGCGACGTTGCCCGACGTGCAGCAGGTCAAGCGCTACCTGCTGCTGAACAAGGAGCTCGACGCCGACGACGCGGAGATGACGCGCACCCGCAAGGTCCGCCGCCGCTTCGTCGCCGAGAAGTACGCCAGCGTGATCGACGCCTTCTACGGCGGCGCGTCGTCGGCCGACGTCACCATGGAGATCACCTTCGAGGATGGCCGCAAGTCGACGTTGAGCTCAACCATCGCCATCCACGGCAACACGACCGCCGAGCCGGCACGGAAGGCGGCATAGGATGTCCGAAGACCTCGAATTCCTCTTCGCCCTGGTGCTCAGCGGCGCCTCGATCGGGCTGATGTACTCGCTGATCGCGCTGGGCTTCGTGCTGGTCTACAAGGCGACCGACGCGATCAACTTCGCCCAGGGCGAGTTCGTCATGCTGGCCGGCATGGTCGTGGTGACCGTACTCGGCGCGCAGGCGCCGTTGATCGCTGCCATCGTCGTCGTGCTGCTGGTCATGATCGGCTTCGGCTTCGGCCTGGAGAAGGTCGTGCTGCGGCCGTTGCTCGGCCGGCCCGTGGTGGCCGTCATCATGGCCACCATCGGCATTGCCGCCTTGCTGCGCGGCTGGGGCCCGCTGGTGCTGGGCATCGAGACCCGCAACCTGCCGCTTCCGATCGGCGACGAACCCATCGCCATCGGCCCAGCGAGCCTGCCGCCGATCCAGGTGCTGGGCGCCGTGGTGGCGCTGCTGTTCTTCGTGGCCTTCAACTGGTTCTTCAAGAAGAGCCGCATGGGCGTGGCCATGCGCGCGGTCGCCGACAACCAGCAGGTGGCGCAGGCCATGGGCATCAATGTCGAGCGCTACTTCGCGCTCGCCTGGGCGATGGCCGGCGTCGTCTCGGCGCTGGGCGGCGTGGTGTGGGGCAGCATGCTGGGCGTCGACGTCCAGCTCGCCCTGGTCGGCCTGAAAGTCTTCCCGGTGGTGATCCTGGGCGGCCTCGATTCGATCGGCGGTGCGCTGATCGGTGGGCTGATCATCGGCATCGTCGAGAGCCTGGCGGCGGGTTACCTCGATCCCTACGTCGGCGGTGGCACCAAGGACTTCGCGCCTTACGTCCTGATGATCCTGGTCCTCATGATCAGGCCCTACGGCATCTTCGGCCGTCGTCAGATCGAGCGCGTGTAGCGATGCGGTTAGATTTCCAGAGTTCATGTTCCTCTCCCCCGCTAGGGGGAGAGGCGAGGAGAGGGGGCTGCGCACGTCGATTCCCCCTCTCCCAGCCTCTCCCCCTAGCGGGGGAGAGGAGCGCAAAAAGAGTCGTGCGATAAATGTTCCATCGCGAATCCGGAGTCTTCAAGACGACCTACGCCGCCGACATGGCGCTCTATCCGCTGCCGATCGCCAAATGGACCATGGTCGCGCTGGCGGCGATCTTCGTGCTGATCATCCCGATGATGGTTCACGAATACTACCTGTCGATCCTGAACCTGATCTTCATCGCCATCGTCGGCGCTCTCGGGCTCAACATCCTGGTGGGCTACACCGGCCAGATCTCGATCGGCCACGGCGCCTTCATGTCAGTCGGGGCCTATACTGCGGCCAACCTCGCGGTGAAGCTCGGCCTGCCGTTCTGGCTGACCCTGCCGGCGGGCGGCCTGATGGCGGCGTTGATCGGCGTCGTCGTGGGCATGCCGAGCCTGCGCATCAAGGGCCTCTACCTCGCGATCGCTACCCTGGCCGGCCAGCTCATCATCGAATGGACCATCAACCGCGTGCCGGCGATCTCGGGCGGCGCGCAGGCCTCGATCGAGGTCGACCGGCCGAGCCTGTTCGGCTTCGCCTTCAACACCCAGGGCCGGCTCTACTTCTTCCTGCTGTTCTTCGCCGTGATCGCCATCATCGCCACGCTGAACCTGGTGCGCAGCCGCATCGGCCGCGCCTTCGTGGCGGTGCGCGACCAGGACATCGCGGCCGAGATCATCGGCATCAACATCTACCGCTACAAGCTGCTCGCCTTCGCGATCTCGTCCTTCTATGCCGGCGTCTGCGGCGTGCTCTACACCTACTATTTCGGCATCGCCAACTACGAGCAGTTCCAGCTCATCGTCTCGATCGACTATCTCGCCATGATCATCATCGGCGGCCTGGGCTCGGTGCTGGGGACGATCTTCGGTGCGATTTTCGTCACACTGCTGCCCATCGTCATCCGCATTCTCATGGAGAATGTCGGCTCCCTGTTCTTCACCTCGGCCGAGATGGCCAACGTGATCTCGGGGCTGCGGCTGGGGGTGTTCGGCGCGTTGATCATCTTCTTTTTGATCGTCGAGCCCGAAGGGCTCAATCGGCTGTGGAGGAATATCCGGAGCTACTTCCGGGTTTGGCCCTTCTCCTATTAGGGGGCGGGGCGTCGTTAAAAGGGAGGAACCCATGACGAGGTTCGTTAAGAGTCTGCTGGGAGCGGCGGCAACGACCGCGGCGCTTGCCATCGGCGGAGGCCAGGCCTTCGCCCAGAAGGAAGTCATCTTCGGCCTGCAGTGCGACCGCACGGGGCCGACGGCGAACGTGGGCACGGTGTTGTGCCCGGGTTATCAGGACTACATCGCCCTGGTGAACAGCAAGGGCGGTGTCGAGGGCCACAAGATCAAGGTCCTCGAGATCGACAACGAGTACAAGGTGCCGCCGGCCATCGAGGCGCACGAGCGCTTCAAGAAGGAAGGCGCCGTGCTGGAAGGCCTCTACGGCACGCCGCAGACCGCGGCGCTGAACAAGAAGCTGGAAGAGGACAAGATCCTCGGCACGTCGCCCGGCTTCGGCACGGCCGCGTCCGCCGACGGCAAGCGCTACCCGTACACCTTCCCGATCGCCGCCAGCTACTGGTCGCAGGCCGGGGCCGCGGTCGCCTTCGCCAAGGAGCGGCTGGGCGGCAACCTCAAGGGCAAGAAGATCGCCTACATCTATTACGACAACCCGGCCGGCAAGGAGCCGCTGGCCATCCTCGAGGACCTCGCCAAGGATGAGGGCTTCGAGATGCGTTCCTTCGCGGTGCCCGCGCCCGGCCTCGAGATGGGCGCGCAGATCCTCGACATCACCGGCCGCTTCAAGCCGGACTTCATCATCTCCCATCTGTTCGGACGGGCGCCTTCGGTTTCCATCAAGGAGCTGAAGGGCAAGGGCTTCCCGCTCAGCAAGGTGGTCGGTCTGGTGTGGGCCAGCTCCGAAGCCGACATCATCGCGGCCGGCGGCATGGGCGTTGCCGAAGGCTACAACACCATCCAGTTCGCCGGCGTCGGCAAGGACTTCCCGGTGATCAAGGACATCGAGGCCATGTACAAGGCCCAGGGCAAGCAGCCGCCCAAGGAGATGGACTCCACGGTGCTCTACAACCGCGGCGTCCTGATCGCGGCGCTGCATGTCGAGGCCCTGCGCAACGCTATCAAGGCCAAGGGCGGCGCCACGCCCAGCTCCGAGGAGGTCAAGAAGGGCATGGAGTCGGTCAAGGGCTTCACGCTGGGCGGCCTGGTTCCGCCGATGGAGATCACGGCGGCCGACCATGAAGGCGGCGGCTGGGTCGAGATCTGGACCGTCAAGGGCGGCAAGCTCGAGCGGACCAAGGCCTGGTTCCAGGGCTATCGCCCGGTGATCCAGAAGCACCTCGCGGCGGAAGCCTCGAAGTCGTAACGGTTGAACGGGACGGGCGGCAATGAAGCTCGCTGCCCGTCCCACCCGCATACTGTCATCCCGAGCGTAGCGAGGGACCTTTCCTGTGGCTCTAAAGGCCCCTCGCTGCGCTCGGGGTGACAGCGTCCGGTGTTAAGCAGGACCTGCGAATGCTCGCCATCAACAACATCGAAGTCGTCTACGACCGCGTGATCCTCGTGCTGAAAGGCGTGTCGATCGACGTTGGCGACGGCCAGATCACGACCCTGCTGGGCGCCAACGGCGCGGGCAAGACGACGACGCTGAAGGCCATCTCCGGCGTACTACGCTCCGAGCGCGGCGAGGTCACCAAGGGCACGGTGCAGCTCGGCGACCGGCGCATTGACGGCATGCGGGCGCACGACGTGACGCGGCTCGGCCTCGTCCAGGTGTTCGAGGGAAGGCGGGTGTTCGAGAACCTGACCACCGAGGAGAACCTGATCGCCGGCGGCCACGTCCAGACGGCCGCCGCGGTGAAGCAGGGCATCGACCTCGTCTATTCCTATTTCCCGCGACTCAAGGAGCGTCGACACCAGGTCTCGGGCTACCTGTCGGGTGGCGAGCAGCAGATGCTGGCGATCGGCCGCGCGCTGATGAGCCGGCCCAAGGTCGTGCTGCTCGACGAGCCCTCGCTCGGGCTCGCGCCCATGCTGGTCGAGGAGATCTTCGGCATCGTCAGCCGCCTCGTTAAGCAGGAGAAGCTCTCGGTCCTGCTGGTCGAGCAGAACGCCACCATGGCGCTGGCCGTGGCCGACCACGGCTACGTCATGGAGAACGGCCGCATCGTGCTGGAAGGGCCGGCCGCCAAGCTGCGCGACAATTCCGACATCAAGGAATTTTACCTCGGTCTGAACGAAGGCGGGGCGCGCAAGTCGTACCGCGATACGAAGCATTACAAGCGGCGCAAGCGCTGGCTTTCTTAGGCTGGGGGAGCGCCACTGGAGTAGCGTGCCCCCCGCGATGAGCGCTACGCTGGCGTCATGCGTTCCGCCTTGGCGTTCCTGTTCGCAGTCCTCATCGCCCTGCCGGCCGGTGCCCAGACGCAGCTCGCCCAGCAATGCGCGGCGTTCGGCGAGGCCCAGTACCGCAAGCTCAGCCCGTCGATCGACCGCATCACGGCGCTCGACTTCCCGCCGCCGGCGCTCGAACGGGTCGAGGCCAAGGCGGGATCGCAGGCCGTCAACGCGGCGCTGACGCTGCGCGGCAAGCTCACCTTTCGCCAGGGCCCGCCCTTCGAGACGCATTTCGTCTGCCTGCTCGACGCCCAGCGCCGGCCGCTCTTCTTCTACGCCCTGCCGGCACTGGCGACACGTGGCGCTCCGACGCCCGTGACCCGCGGCGGAACGCCTGCTCCCGCGCCGCCGACCGCCGACACGCCGACCCTGCCGCTTGGCCAGGCGCCCTTGAGCGCGCCCGAGTCGGCGCGCCCGGCCTTGCCGGCAAGCGCCGTCCGGCTGCGCGGGCTTGTGCGCGACGTGGGCGGCCGTCTGCAGCTGCTGCCGTGCGATGGTGCGCCGCTCACCCTGGAGGACCGCACGCCGGAGCAGGAACTCGCCCGCGCGCTGCGCGAGCTGACGACGGGGAAGGAAGGTCGTCCGATGTTCGTCGAGCTGTACGGCACCCGCGAGGTCGGGCTGGGGGCGGGCATCGCCGCCTTGGAACTGCGCCGGGCCTCGGTCGAAACCGCCGGCTGCCGCGAGCGCTTCGATCATCGCGAATGGATCGCCACGGGCAGCGATCCGTCCTGGCGGCTCGAAGTGACGTCGCGCGACCTCGTCATCGGCCTGCTGGGCGGGCCCCCGACTCAGCGCGTGCCCCATGGCGGTCCCCAGAGGCAGGATGGCACGATCATCTACACGTCCTCCGAGGGACCCGAGCCCATGATCCTGATCGACGAGCGGCGCTGCATCGATCCGCAATCGGGCTCGTTGTTCGCCTACTCAGTCCAGATCAGGAGCGAGGGGCGCACCATGGTCGGCTGCGCGGCGCACAATCCCGGCATGCCGGCACCCTGAGAAGAGGACGAGGAGGGGACATGGACGACATCGAACGCCTGAAGGAAGCGATCGGCTCGGCCAGGCGCATCGTCGCCTTCACCGGTGCGGGCATCTCCACCGAATCCGGCATTCCCGACTTCCGGTCGCCGGGCGGCATCTGGACGAAATACAAGCCGATCTACTTCGACGACTTCATGGCGTCGGAGGAGATGCGCCGCGAGTCCTGGCGGCGCAAGTTCGCCACCGACGAGACCATGCTCAAGGCCGAGCCCAACGCTGGCCATCGCGCGCTCGCCAAGCTGGTCGAGCAGGGGCGCCTGACGGCGATCATCACCCAGAACGTCGATGGCCTGCACCAACGCTCGGGCGTGCCCGATTCCAAGGTCATCGAGCTGCACGGCAATACGACCTACGCAAGCTGCCTCGATTGCGGCCATCGCCACGAGCTCGACCCGATCAGGCAGGCCTTCCTCGGGGCCGGCAAGCTGCCCCTGTGCGAGAAGTGCGACGGCATCGTGAAGACGGCGACGATCTCCTTCGGCCAGGCCATGCCGGAGATCCAGATGGCCCGCGCCCAGGACGAGACGATGAATTGCGACCTCTTCATCGTGCTGGGGAGCTCCCTGGTGGTCTATCCGGCGGCGGGCTTCCCGCGCATCGCCAAGCGCAAGGGTGCGCGGCTGGTGATCGTCAATCGCGACGCCACCGACCAGGACGACGACGCCGATCTGGTGATCCACGCCGAAATAGGGCCAACCATGAGCAAAGCTGTTGGCGTCAACTGACCGTCGTCGTTGCGGCACGAGTGTGGACGCGGTTTAATCGTCTTCGCTATCAGGGAGGGCGAGGATGAGGATCAATCGCAGGAGCGCATTGCTCGGCGGTCTGGGCACCGCGTTGGCGGGCGCCCAGGCATTTGCGCAGGACATAACGTTCTTTCGCATCGGCACCGGCGGCACGGCCGGCACCTATTTCCCGATCGGCGGCCTGATCGCCAATGCCATCTCCAACCCGCCGGGTTCGCGCACCTGCGCCGACGGCGGTTCGTGCGGCGTGCCGGGCGTCGTGGCGACGGCCGTGGCCTCCAACGGCTCGGTCGCCAATGTGAACGCCATCAACAGCGGCTCCATGCAGTCGGGCTTCACCCAGTCCGACGTGGCCTACTGGGCCTACAACGCCAGCGGCATCTACGAAGGCCGCCCCAAGGTCGACACGCTGCGCGCCATCGCCAACCTCTATCCCGAGAGCTTCCATCTCGTCGCGCGCAAGGGCTCGGGCATCAAGTCGATCAAGGACCTCAAGGGCAAGCGGATGTCGCTCGACGAGCCCGGGTCGGGCACGCTGGTCGACGCGCGCCTGATCCTCGCCGCCTACGGCATGACCGAGAAGGACGTGAAGGCCGAGTATCTCAAGCCGCAGCAGTCGGCCGACAAGCTGAAGGACGGCGCGCTCGATGCCTTCTTCAGCGTCTCGGGCTGGCCGCAGGGCGCCATCGCCGAGCTGGCGGCGACCACCGGCATCGACTTGGTGCCGATCGACGGCCCGGAGGCCGAGAACCTGATCAAGCAGTTCAGCTTCTTCGCCGCCGACGAGATCCCTGACGGCGCCTACAAGGGGGTGAGCGGCGTGAAGACGGTGAGCGTCAACGCCATCTGGGCGACCTCGAGCAAGCAGGCCGATCAGCTGATCTACAACATCACCGCGGCGCTGTGGAACCCGAGCACGCGCAAGCTGCTCGACTCGGGCCATGCCAAGGGCAAGGCGATCAAGCTCGAGACGGCGATCGTCGGCCTCGGCATCCCGCTGCACGCGGGCGCGGAGAAGTTTTATAAGGAAAAGGGCCTCATCAAGTAGGGGACTGGCGAACAAAGAAGACCTCACCCTGAGGAGCACCGCGCAGCGGTGCGTCTCGAAGGGTGGGAACCAGTCATGATGTTGTCCACCTTCGAGACGCGCACTGCGTGCGCTCCTCAGGGTGAGGTGTCGTTGTTGCTGAGGGGCGAGTAGGGGTTTGAGTCTCCAAGTCGATCACGCCAAGGCGGCCGAGCTCGAGCGCGAGTTCGACGCCGAGATGCGCTTTCGTCCGCTCGGCATCAGCGGCACCTGGATCGTCGGCGGCCTGCTGCTGTCGCTGTCGTTCTTCCATTTCTACACGGCGGGTTTCGGCCTGCTGCGCGAGCAGACGCATCGCGGCATCCACATGGCCCTGGTGCTGGGCCTGATCTTCCTGGTCTTCGCCGCCAACCGCAAAGCCCTGCCGTCGACCGGCCCGGCCTGGTGGCGGCCGGGCGGCGTGCCGATCTACGATTGGGCGCTGTTCGCTGCCGCCGTCGTCTCCTCGCTCTATCTGCCGTGGATCTTCCACGACATCGCCTTCAAGACCGGCAATCCCGACACGATCGACGTCGTCATGGGCACGGTCCTGACCGTGGTCGTGATCGAGGCGACGCGGCGCACCATGGGCTGGGCGCTGGTGGTGATCACCCTGGGCTTCGTCGTCTACGCCTTCGCCGGCCCGTGGATGCCGGGCATGCTGGTCCATCCCGGCACGACCTGGTCGCAGCTCGCCGACCATCTCTATCTCACCAGCCAGGGCATCTACGGCGTGCCGATCGGCGTGGTGGCGACCTACGTCTTCCACTTCGTGCTGTTCGGCGTGGTCGCCATGCGCATCGGCCTTGGCCGGCTATTCCTGGCGATCGCCATGGCAGTAGCGGGCCGCTTCGCCGGCGGCCCGGCCAAGGTGGCGATCTTCGGCTCGGCCCTGTTCGGCATGATCTCCGGCTCCTCGGTCGCCAATGCCGTGACCGTGGGCTCGCTCACCATCCCGATGATGAAGCGGCTGGGCTACCGACCGCACTTCGCGGCGGCCGTCGAGGCGACAGCCAGCACCGGCGGCCAGATCACGCCGCCCGTCATGGGGGCGGCGGCCTTCCTGATGGTCGAGTTCCTCGAGACGCCCTACCAGACCATCATCATCGCCGCGATCGTGCCGGCCTTCCTGCATTTCTTCGGCGTGTTCATCCAGGTCCATTTCGAGGCCAAGCGCGTCGGCCTGCGCGGGCTCACACCCGAGGAGATGCCCGACTGGCGCGCCGTGGTGCGCCAGGACTGGGTGACCCTGATCCCGCTCGCCGCCCTGATCTGGAAGATCTTCGACGGCTCGACGCCCTACCTGGCGGCCTTCTGGGGCATCTATCTCTGCATCATCGTCGGCCTGATGCGCTCGGCCAAGCCGCGCCTGCCGATCGTCGAGATCGTGCTGGTCGTGGCCTGGGGTCTGTTGCTGAGCTTCGGCCGCCAGGTGCTGCCGGGCGACGTTGGCGACTGGTTCAACGAGATCACCTTCGGCCTGTTCGTCCTGCTCTGCATCGCGCTGTGGCGCATGAACCCCGCGCCGGCGATCCATTGGCGCGAGCTGCTCGATGCCTTCACCATCGGCGCCAAGTACGCCCTGGCGGTCGGCGCGGCGGCGGCCGCCATCGGCATCATCATCGGCGTCGTGACGCTGACCGGCACGGCCCTGAAGTTCGCCACCATCATCGTCAACGTGGCCAACGACGCCACGATGCTGGTCGAAGCCTGGCTGCCGTTCGACAAGCTCACCCTGATCAAGTTCTTCACGCTCGTCATGACGGCGGTGGTCTGCATCCTGATGGGCTGCGGCGTGCCGACCACGGCGACCTATATCATCATGGTGACCATCGCTGCCCCGGCGCTCGGCCTTTTGGGCGTGGCGCCGATCGTGGCGCATTTCTTCGTCTTCTATTACGGCGTTCTGGCCGACGTCACGCCGCCGGTGGCGGTGGCGGCCTACGCGGCCGCCAGCATGGCCGGCGCCGACCCGTTCCGGACCGGCAATACCGCCTTCCGGCTGGCGCTCGCCAAGGCGCTGGTGCCGTTCGTGTTCGTGTTCGCGCCGTCGCTCCTGATCATGGTGCCGGGCTTCACCTGGACGGAGTTCGCGCTGGCTTTCGCCGGCTGCTTGGTCAGCATCACCTTCATGGGCGCGGCATTGTCGGCTTATCTGCTGGCGCCGATGGCGATCTGGGAACGTCTCTGGCTCGCAGTCGCAGCCCTGCCGGCGATGGCGACCGGTGCTGCGCCACTGGCTGTTGGCATTGTGCTCGCGCTCCCGGTATTCGTCTCCCAACTGGTGCGATATCGGAGACGGACACATGCGGCTTCAGGGTAAGGTCTGCGTCGTCACGGCGGCGGGGCAGGGGATCGGCGCGGCGACCGTCCGCGCCTTCGCCAAGGAGGGGGCGACGGTCTGGGCGACCGACGTCGACGCCGGCAAGCTCTCGGCATTGAACGGCGTCGACGGCATCCGCACCCACAAGCTCGACGTCCTCGACAAGGCCGCCATCGGCGCCCTGGCCAAGCAGACCGGCGCGGTCGACGTGCTGTTCAACTGTGCAGGGTTCGTCCATCACGGCGCGGTGCTCGACGCCACCGACGAGCAGTGGGCCTTCGCCTTCGACCTCAACGTCCGCAGCATGTTGTGGACCATCCAGGCCTTCCTGCCGGGCATGGTGGAGAAGGGCGGCGGCTCGATCGTCAACATGTCCTCGGCCGCTTCGTCGGTGAAGGGCGCGGCGTTGCGCTGCATCTACGGGACGACCAAGGCCGCCGTCATCGGCCTCACCAAGTCGGTGGCGGTCGACTACGTGGCCAAAGGTGTTCGCTGC
>DATGZZ010000753.1:0-2412 GCA_035296945.1 Reyranella sp. | reverse complement strand
CGAAAGGTGCCCTCGACTCCCGCGTCCCGGACGATAAGGTGTCGGCCTTCCGTGAATCGGGGAGGACGAGATGGACGTACGTATGGACGGCCGCGTGGCGATGATCACCGGCGCGAGCACGGGCCTGGGTCTGGCGATGGCCAAGGAATTCGCCGCTTCCGGCGGCTCGGTGGCGATGCTGGCGCGCAAGGCCGATGTGCTGGCCACGGCCAAGGCCGAGGTCGTGAAAGCGGCGGGCAAGACCAACGGCAAGTTCGAGGCCTATTCCTGCGACGTCTCGAAGGCCGAGCCGATCGCCGATACCTTCAAGAAGGTCGTGGCCGATTTCGGCAAGGTCGACATCGTGGTCAACAACGCCGGCATCAGCCACGCCAAGCCGTTCGACACCGTCAGCGACGAGGACTGGCAGGGCGATCTCGACCTGAAACTGTTCGCTGCCATCCGGCTCTGCCGCGCCGCCCTGCCGGGCATGCGCGAGCGCAAATGGGGCCGCATCGTCAACGTGCTGAACATCGGCGCCAAGGCGCCCAACGCCAACTCGACGCCGACCAGCGTCAGCCGCGCCGCCGGTCTCGCGCTCACCAAGGCGCTCAGCCAGGAGAACGCGCAGCACGGCGTGCTGGTCAACGCCATGCTGGTCGGCCTGATCGAAAGCGACCAATGGCAGCGCCGCCACAAGGCCGCCAACGACGGCAAGAGCTACCAGGAGTTCACCGCCGCCATGGCCAAGGGCCGCATCCCGCTCGGCCGCATGGGCAAGGCCGAGGAGTTCGCGCGCATGGCCTGCTTCCTGTGCTCGGATGCGGGCTCGTTCATCACCGGCGTCGCCATCAACGTCGACGGCGGCGCCAGCCCGGTGGTGTGACCACCGATGTCGCTTTACGAAGCTTTGGTCCTCGTCGCGATGGCTGCCGCCGGCGGCTTTGCCTGGCACCTCTACCGCAAGGACACTCGGCCGCGCGGACCCGGCGAGCCACCTCCACCCGCCAGCGTCGGGGGCATGTTTGCGCGTAACGCCAAGAATGAAGGCGGTAGCGGCCCCAAGACCTGATCGCCGTGATCGGACATCGATCCGCTCACGGGAGACGCTTCAAGATACCTTCGACGGCGATAGCAACTCAGGCACCCGGTGCTCCACGGTTTGCCACACGACCGCTGCTTCAATGCCGGCATAGTCGTGGGCAATCAGATTGCGCATCGCTTTAATCTTCTGCCAAGGAACCTGTGGTGCCAGGTTCGTGATGTCTACCGGCAGTCGGGACACTGCTTCGCCGATGTATTGCAAAGCGTGAAGCACCGCGTAGAGGGTTTTCTCATCAGCGCCGGCTTCCGTCGTGGGATTCAGCGGCGTCCAGCTTTCAATGCGATCGATGAAGGCCAGAATGTCGTTCAGCAAGTCTGCTGAACGATCACGCGGCATAGCGCACTTCGTGGAGGATCCGATCGCGCAGTCTCGGCTTCAATCCCTGTGGCGTGGCAAGGTCCACGGGACGTCCGAGAATTTCAGCAAGACGCTCCTTAAGCGCGGCAAACTCGAAAAGGTCGGGAGTCCGGTCGAACTCGACGAGAACATCGACGTCGCTGTCCTGATTCGCCTCGCCACGCGCTACAGACCCGTACACGCCCAATCGGCGTACACCCGCGCTCGCCAGCTCGTGGCGATGTGCCTCGATCCTCCGGAAGAAATCATCGGGGGTCATGGCACGCAGTATACAGCGTTCGGAAGCACCAAGACAGGTATCGATGGCCAAACTTCAGCCATGCCTGCCGGCCGGCGTGATGTTCCACTCGCGCCGCAGCTCCTCGAGGTCCTTCTCGACCCAGTCCCACACGGTCCACTGGGGATCGAAGATGTCGACGGTCATCTCGGCGCCGCGTGCCCAGGCGTGCCAGAACTCGTCGGGGTCGAGGCCGCCCGTGCCGGCATGGCCGACGTCGTTCAGCTGCTCGCCGAAATGGAAGAAGAAGATCACCGGCAGGATGTGCCCGCTCATCGGATTGATCGGGTGCATGCCGGCGGTGAAGGTCGAGACCAGGAGCTCGCCGCGCGCGCTGGTGTCGTAATCCGAGATCACGTGCGTGGAATCGTGCGCCGTCCCGAAGGCGGCGTTGAGCGCCGTCGGATCGCCCGGGAACGGATAGCCGTTCCTCTTGTCGAAGTCCCACAACGCCTTGCCGAAGGTGTTCTGCGGCAGTTTGCCGAGAGCCTCGTAGCGCCCCACGAGTGCGGGGTCGGCGTTCGCGCCTTCATAAGGCCTGATCCACACGTTCGGATCGAGGCCCGCCGACGAGCGGCTGAGCACGCTGTCGAAATTCTTGCGCCACATGTCGGCCGTGGCCCAGGCGAGATGGCCTGACGCCGCCTCGACCAGGTCGGTGAGATAGTCGGCCTCGACATCGAGGGCGCGGGAA
>DATGZZ010000752.1:0-9162 GCA_035296945.1 Reyranella sp. | reverse complement strand
AGACCGGCCAGTGGTTTGCCCTGGTGACGCCAGGCGCCGGCGGCTTCGGCCCGCCCGAACGGCGCGAGCGTGCGGCCGCGGCGCGCGATCTCGCCGAGGGCGCCATCAGTGCGCCGACGGCGCGCGACATCTACGGCGTTTCCCGCTAGAGCGCTTTCCACCCGATCAGAAGCTGCGCTAGACTTCGCTCGCTGAAATCACCGAGGGCGTACAGCCATTTGTTGGCTGGTGTGTCTCTGCTCAGCGTTTCCAAAAAAAGTCGTTCTGTTTCGCGTGCACAAAAAGTGTTCCGTCCAGGGAGGACTAACGTCATGCAAGCAAGACTGTCTCGTCGAGGAATCGTCGCGGGCGGCGTCGCCGCCGGACTGGTCGCCGCACCATTCGTGCGCAGCGCCAACGCTGCCGGCACCATCACCATCGGGCTGTGGGACCACTGGGTTCCCGGCGCCAACGATGTCCAGACCGCGATCATCAAGGAGTGGTCGGACAAGGAGAAGGTCGAGGTCAAGATCGACTACATCACCAGCCAGGGCAACAAGCTCTTGCTGACGCTGTCGGCCGAGCACCAGGCCAAGTCCGGTCATGACATCATGGAGTTCACCAACTGGGAATCGGCGCAGATGAATTCTGGGCTCGAGCCGGTCGACGACGTGGTCAAGCGCGTGGTCGCCACCAACGGCCCGATCGACCCCGCGGTGGAATATCTCGGCAAGTTCGAGGGCCACTGGCTCGGCGTGCCGATGACTCGCGGCACTCTGCTGCTGGGCTGCTGCACGCGCTTCGACATGATGAAGGAGCATGGCGGCGTCGACGTGCAGGCGCTCTATCCCGCCGGCAAGCCGCCCAACGACGCGAGCTGGACGTGGGACGCCTTCCTGACGGCGGCCGAGAAGTGCCAGAAGGCCGGCGTTGGCTTTGGCCTGCCGCTGGGCTCGACCACCGACACCAACCAGTGGGTCGGCGCGCTGTTCCTGGCCTATGGCGCGCAGCTGATGGACGCCAAGGGCAATGTCACGGTGAAGTCGGACGCCGTGAAGCAGGTGCTGGAGTACGGCAAGAAGCTCGTGGCCTTCTGCCCGACTGACGCCACGGCGTGGGACGACGCCTCGAACAACAAGTGGCTGATCTCGGGCAAGGGCGCCCTGATCTTCAATCCGCCCAGCGCCTGGGCGGTCGCCAAGCGCGATGCGCCGCAGGTCGCCGAGAAGTGCTGGACGCACGGCTTCCCCAAGGGTCCGGCGGGCCGTTTCAATCCGATCCTGCCGCGCTTCTATGGCGTCTGGAACTTCTCCAAGAACAAGCCGGCGGCCAAGAGCCTGCTCGAGTTCCTGACCTTGCGCCAGAACGCCGAGAAGCAGGTGGCGGCGAGCCAGGGTTACGACATCCCGCCCTACACCAAGTTCAACGACTTCAAGACGTGGGACGAGGAGGGGCCACCCAAGGGTTCGATCTCGCACTATCCGATCAAGGGCGGCGACCAGAAGGCAGGCGTCGTCTGCTCGCCGGCGCCGCCGTTGATCGCGGCCCAGATCTGGGCGCAGTCGATCCAGAACCAGATGATCGTCCGCTACGCCAAGGGCGAGACGATGGAAAAGACCATGGACTGGGCCGCGCGCGAAGTCGAAGGCTTCAAGCGGACCTGAAAATAAAATTCCTCCCCTTCGCGGAATCCGCGAAGGGGCGTGGCGCTTTTGGCCACGAAGCGGCCAAAACGCCTGGCCCGCGTAGCGGGCCTGCCTTCGCCGAAGCGAAGCCGCTTCGGCTTCGCGCAGGCAGGCGGAGGGGTCTGGCCTCAGATTTGCCACGGGCTGCGCCGTTTGTTCGGCGCAGTCCGCGGCTTACCCTGCGGCCATGAAACGAACCATCCTCCTCACCTTGTTGCTGGCCGGCTGCTCAGGCAGCGGGCTCAGTACGTCGAGCGGCCCCAACGGCGAGACCATCGTCGGCAACGACGTGTCGGTGCAGGTCACCGGCGCAGCCAATCCGAATGCTGCCTTCACCTTGGCCCAGAGATATTGCCGCAAGAACGACCGCGACGCCCGCGCCGTCGGCCAGTCCGGCACCACGGCGGCGTTCGACTGCGTGAAGGCCGCCTAGCGGCCGCAGACTCGGCCGATCACGGCTGCACCAGCGTCGATTTCCTCGTCGGTCCACGCGGCAAAGCCGAGGAACAACCCTTGCTCGGTGGCCCTGCCGATGTAGTGATCCGACAGCGGTCTTGCCGTCACGCCGGCTTTGGCCAGACGCGCGCAGAGCAGGCGATCGTCCTGCCGCATGCGACAGCGCGCCAGAAGCTGCATGCCGCCAGCGGGCGGATCGATCACGAAGGCATCGCGCGTTTCCGCGGCCAGCGCCTGCACCAGACGATCGCGTCGCGCGCGGTAGAGGCGGCTCATGCGCCGGATATGGGCGGCATAGTCGCCGTCGTCCATGAACGCCGACAGGGCATCCTGCAAGGTCGCGGAGGCGAGTTGCCCGGTGTGGCGTTGGGCGATTTCGAAGGTCTCGACCAGGTTTTCAGGCACGACGGCGTAGCCGACGCGGATGTCGGCCAGCATCACCTTGGAGAAGGTGCCGACGTAGAAGACGCGGGCCTCGCCGTCGAGGCCTTGCAGGGACGCGACCGGCCGTCCGTCGTAGTGGAACTCACTGTCGTAGTCGTCCTCGATCAGCGCGGCGCCGGTGGCCTTGGCGAAGCGCAGCAATTCCAGCCGGCGGTCGATCGGCATCAACTGGCCCGTCGGATATTGATGCGACGGCGTGATGAAGATGAGCCGCGGCCGGTCCTTGCGGCCGGCCAGCGCCAGGCCGCTGCGGTCGACCGGTACGCCGACGACATCGGCGCCGGCGGCTTCGAGCGCCACGCGGGCGCCGATGTAGCCGGGGCTTTCCAGCCACGCGATGTCGCCCGCGTCCAGAAGCACGCGGGCAATCAGCTCGATCGCCGCCTGTGCCGAGGGCGTCAGAATGATCTGGCGCGGCTCCGTCCTGACGCCGCGATGCTCGATGAGGTGTCGGGCCAGGGCCTCCTGCAAGGCGAGCCGGTTGTGTCCGCCCTGTCGCCGTGGATGGGCGTTGCGCGCGGCGCGGCGCAGGCACCGAGCCCAGACATCGTGCGGAAAGGCCCGGGCATCGGCTAAGCCTGGCGTGAAGGGACGAGGGGTGCTCTCGAACAGGGTCGGCGGCCAATTCGATCGGCCGATGCGCCGCGCCCAACCCGAGAGCCGCTGCTTCGCCGGCGCGACAGGTTGCCGGCGCACGGCGTCCGCTGCCGGCAGTCGAGCAAGACCGGCGGCAATCGAAGGACGGCGGCCGCGCGCGATGTCGAGGTAGCCCTCGGCTGCCAGCTGGTCGATGGCCGCCGAAACGGTGTTGCGCGAGACGTCCAATTGCCCGGCGAGCCGTCGGCTGGAGGGCAGTCGATAGCCCTGCTGCAGGCGCCCATCGGCGATGGCCGATCGCACTTGCTCGTAGAGTTGGCGGGCCAGCGTCGCGCTGTTGCCGTAGTCGAGGTCGATCACGCCGGTGAGCGGTTGGGCCATCAAACTGGCTCCTTCATATTTTCAGAACCGGACCTGTTCATAAGGCCAGTCTAGTCGCATGCTGGACCGGCATGAAGAGCGATCATCTGCCGAGGCATCTCGCCCTTCTGTTGTTCGCCGTCGTCGTCCTCGCCTGGGGGGTCAGTTGGCCGGTGACCAAGTCGATGGTCCAGAGCATTCCGCCCTTGTGGACGGCGGCTTTGCGCACCCTCGTCGCCAGCGTCGTGCTGCTCGCTCTGCTGTGGGGCCAGGGCAGTCTGATCGTTCCCCGGCGCGGCGACCTTCCTGTCGTGTTCGGCATCGCTCTTCCCCACATGGTCGCCTTCTCAGGCCTGGCCGCGATCGGCATCCAGTTCGTTCCCGCCGGCCGCGCCATCGTGCTGGCCTACACCACGCCGCTTTGGGTGATCCCCGCGGCCCGGCTGTTTCTCGGCGAACCCATCACGCGCTATCACCTTGCTGGCGGCGCCGTCGCGTTCACGGGGCTGGCGATCATGTTCAATCCCGCGTCGTTCGACTGGAGCGATGGCCGTTCATTGCTCGGCAACGGCCTGCTCCTGCTCGCCGCCGCCTGCTGGGCCGTCAGCATCGTCTATGTCCGCGCCCATCGATGGATATCGACGCCATTTCAACTCGTCTTCTGGGAAACGCTTTTAGCCAGCGGCCTCCTGGCGTTGCTGGCCCTGTGCTTCGATGGCGTGCCCGAGGTGGAATGGACGCCGCGACTTGCGCTTCTGCTGCTTTACGGCGGCGTCTGCGGCAGCGCGCTGGCCTATTGGGCGATCGCCGTGGTGAACCGAAGCCTGCCGGCGACCGCGACATCCCTTGGACTGCTGGCGACGCCCGTCGTCGGCACCTTGGCAGCGGCTCTGGCGCTCGGCGAGCCCGTCACCTTGACCCTGCTTGGCGCGATGACGCTGATCATCGGCGGCATTGCGCTCGGCACGTTTCCCCATCGGCAACGACATTGAAGGGAGCCTGAAATGGCAACAGAGCATCCGAGCGTCTGCACGCTCGACTGCCCCGACACCTGCAGCCTGTCGGTCACGGTCGAGGACGATCGCATCGTCAAGGTCCGCGGGTCGACGTCGTTGCCCTATACCGGTGGCGTCGTCTGCAACAAGGTGGCTCACCACAGCGCCGAGTTCGCTCACGGCGCGAGCCGTCTGCACTATCCCCTGATGCGCGTCGGCCCGCGCGGCTCCGGCCGGTTCGAACGGATCACCTGGGCAGAGGCGCTCGACAGGATCCATGGCCGCGTGATGTCGGTCATTGACCAATGGGGGCCTCAGGCGGTCATGCCGCTGAGCTACGGCGGCCCCCATGGACTGCTGTCGCTCGACAGCATGTCGCTGCGGTTCTTTCACAAGCTCGGGGCCACGCAGCTGTTTCGCGGCTCTCTTTGTGGCGGGGTCCGCAGCGAAGCCTGGTTGGGCACTTACGGCAACGCGCCAGGTGTCGGCCCCGACCTTGCGGCCGAAGCGCAGCTAAACGTGCTCTGGGGCAACAACGCCACCGTCACGAACCTGCACCTGGTGCGGAAGGTTCGCGAGGCCAAACGCCGCGGCGGGCGACTGGCGGTGATCGATCCGCTGCGCACGAAGATCGCCGAGCAGGCGGACCTACACCTCACGCCCAAGCCCAGCACCGACGTTCTTCTGGGTTTCGCGCTCGCCGTCGAGCTCGAGCGATTGGGCGCCCATGACCTGGCGTTCATCGCCAGGCATGTCAGCGGCTACCAGGAGTACATGAGCCTTGCGCGCCAGTGGCCGTCGGAGACCGCCGCGGAAGCATGCGGCGTTCCCGCCGAAGACATCCGCACGCTCGCCAAGTGGATGGCGGAAGCCAATCCGCTGGTGCTCGCGCCCGGCAATGGCCTCGAGCGCGGCCGCAATGGCGGCAGCGGCATCCGCGCGGCCATTGCCCTGCCGGCCCTTTTAGGCAAGCTCGACCGGCGCAACGGCATCGTGCTCGGCGCCCGCGGAGCGTTTCCCCGGACGCCGGACAAGCTCACGCGGCCCGACCTGGTTCCGGCCGGCACGCGAACCCTGAACATCAACGATATCGGCCGCCATCTCGAGCGCGACGACCTCGACCCGCCGCTCAGGGCTCTCTTCATCTACAACCACAATCCGATCGTCGTGCATCCCGACCAGAATCGCATGAAGCGCGGATTGGCGCGCGAAGACATCTTCCTCGTCGGCGTCGAGGTCGCCATGACCGAAAGCATGCAGCATTGCGACATCGTGCTGCCGGCCGCGACGCACTTCGAATGCGACGATATCTACCCCGCCTATGGCCATCACTGGCTGCAGCGGGCGGAGCCCGTGATACCGCCCGTCGGCGAAAGCCTGCCCAACACCGAGATCTTCCGCCGGCTGGCCGCCCGCTTCGGCTTCGAGGACGCGTGCTTCAAGGCGACGGACCGCGAGTTGATGGATGATGCGATGGACCCGTCGGATCCCCGGCTGCGCGGGGTCCGGCCCAGCGAGATTCCGACCACCAAGCCGCTGCGCATGGGGTTCGAAGACGATCGTCCGCTTGCCCTCTTCGACAACGTCATGCCGGCGACGCCGTCGGGCAAGATCGAGCTCGTGTCGGATGTGCTCGCGAAGAAGTGGGGCGCAGCGGCAAGAACGCCGGCCTTCCGACCGCGCGAGGGCAGGTTTCCCCTGTCGCTCGTCTCGCCCGCCTCCGACCAGCGCATTTCGTCGACCTTGCTGGGCGCGGGCGGCGGCGTCGGCGATACGCCGCCCTTGCTGATGCATCCGCTCGATGCGCAAGCGCGCGGCCTTGGAGCTGCGACTAGGGTAAAAGTCTGGAACGATCTCGGCGCCGTAATCCTGCCGCTGCAGGTCACGGAGGCGATCCGGCCCGGCGTGGTTTCATCGGAGAAGGGCGCGTGGCTGGCCACCAGCAGCACGGCGCAGACGATCAGCGCGCTCGTGTCGGCCGATCAGAAAGCCGACCTTGCCGAAGGCGCCTGCTTCAACGACACGGGTGTGGAGGTGGAGGCCGCCTGAACGGTCAGGACACCTTCGGGGTCTCGGCGCGATACCAGTCGAGGATCTCCGCCCCCGTCCAATGGACGACGCCGTCGTGCCCGAGGATGTAGTCGTAGAGCATCTCCAGGTACTTGATCCGGTGCGGCACGCCGGTGAGATAGGGGTGGATCGAGATCGCCATCACCCGCGGCGCCACCTTGCCCTCGAGATAGAGACGGTCGAACTGGTCGCGGCCGCGGCGCAGGATCTCGTCCGACGGCTGCTGCTGGACGGCGCTGATCACGACGTCGTTGATTTCGACCGTGTAGGGCACCGAGACCATGCTGCCGGTTCGCGTCTTGAGCACCACCGGCTGCTCGTCCATCACCCAGTCGGCGACGTACTCGATGCCGGCCTCGGCCAGCAGGTCGAGCGTCTCGTCGGTCTCGGTCAGCCCGGGGCTCTCCCAGCCGCGCGGCGGCTTGCCGGTGAAGGCTTTTATGGCCGCGATGGTGTCGCGGATCGCCGAGGCCTGGTCGTCGACCCGATGCATGGGTCGCTGCACGAAGCCATGGCCCATGAACTCCCAGCCGGCGTCGAGTGCCGCCTGGCAGGCTTCGCGATAGAGCTCGCAGGCCGTGCCATTGACGGCAAACGTCGCCTTGAGCTTGCGCGCGCCCAACACCTCGAGGAAGCGCCAGAAGCCCACGCGCATGCCGTACTCGTGCCACGCCCAGTTGGGCACGTCCGGCAGCAGGGGATTGCCCATCGGCGGCGGCAGCACCGTGCGCGGCATCGCGCCCAACGGGCTCCAGTTCTCGACATTGACGATGGTCCAGACGGCGACGCGCGCATCGTTGGGCAACCGCAGGCGCGGCCGCTTGTGGATGGGCAGGTAGGGCGCGCGGCTGCGCAGGCTATGACCCGGCTCTTGCGTCATCGAGGTCTCCGACAGGACTGATTGAAACTCTTATAGCGGGTCGGCTCGATTGATTCGCCCGTCACCTGGGCTACTCTCGCGGCGTGTCGCATTCCTTGAAGCTGCTGGTTCCCTGCGGTTATGGTGCCGAGCTGAAGGCTGCCGGACCGTTGGGAACGCGGCCGGACGCGAAGTTCGTGTCTAGCTGGGACTGGTTTGGCCGGGCGCACTTACCGCGCTCGCTTGGCCGGTTGACCTTTACCTTTCCGCGGACGCGGCATGTGTTCCCCGACTTGGACAACAAAGAGATCATTCAGAACTTCTATCACCATGGTGACTACTTCATCGTGACCGAGCCTCTGGTCGAGTTCCTGCGCAAGGCGATTCCTGGTGGCTTGGAGACGGTCGCGCTCGACGTCCGGCACGACGACGGACGGGCCGCGGCCGAGCCTTACTTTGCAGCGAAGATCGTCCGGACGATCGACTGCATTGACCGCGCAGCATCGATCGCGGCGTTCACGTATCCCGAAAAGAAGACCATGACGTTCGAGCAAGGGATGGTGTCCTTCGACCTCGGCGACGACGCGGCGAAGGAGTTTGCCAACGCAGCCGGCAGCAAATATGTCTCGTTCCCGACCTGGCACAACGTGACGACGGTCAAGTTGATGGAAGAGCGCATTCCTTCCGATGTCGCGGTCTTCCAGCCGACCTTCTGGCCGAACCATCTGGTAACGACCCAGTCGTTTGCCGATGAGTTGGAAAGCCGCTGTCGCGGCGGCTACCGCGGCTATTACTTCTGGACGCTGGACCTCGACAATCCGTCGAGGGCGCACGCTGAACTCATGCGTGTCTTGAGATAGCCATGACCGTCGACATCGCCAGCCAATGACTTAAGCCGCCTTGTAGATCCGAAGGCGGACGCGAATGCCCGCGCGATCGGCCAGTTCTACCAGCGCATCAAGGCTGAATTTGCTGACCCTGCCGCGCAACAAATCGTTCAATCGCGGTTGGGTGACTTTTAGGCGCCGCGCTGCTTGGGCCTGCGTGACTTTCCAGGTCCCGATCCGCTGGCGAAGCGCGATCAGGAGATCCGATCGCATTGTCATATTCGCTGCCTGAGCGGGAGTGTCTTCCAAGGCATCCCAGACATTGGTGAATTTCTGACGTTTCAGCTTCATAGCCGGTTCTCGTCGCTGTACTAAATATCAGTGCTTCAACTATATCAAAACTGATATAGATGCGAAGCCTCGTCAGATTGGTTAGCTTTGAGTATGTCCGAAGCAAGCAGCCAGGTTGCGATCATTGGTGGCGGAGTAATGGGGTCGTCCGTTGCCTATCACCTCAAGAACGACCCCAACTTCACCGGCGAGGTCGTCGTGGTCGAGCGCGACCCGGCCTATGCCCGCGCCTCGTCGGCGCTGTCGGCGAGCTCGATCCGCCAGCAGTTCTCGACGCCGCTCAACATCCATCTGTCGCGCTACGGCATCGGCTTCTTGCGCCAGGCGTCCAAGCTTCTGGACGTCGATCTCGGGCTGAAGGAGCCGGGCTATCTCTTCCTGGCAAGCGATGCGGGCGAGGCGGTGCTGCGCGCCAACCATGCCGTCCAGAAGGGCGAGGGCTGCGCCGTCGAGCTGCTCGATCCTGCAGCCCTGCGCAGCCGCTTTCCCTGGATATCCGACGAGGGCGTGCGGCTCGCCTCGCACGGCGTCGCCAACGA
>DATGZZ010000751.1:0-9112 GCA_035296945.1 Reyranella sp. | reverse complement strand
TGGTTTGCGAATTCATGGGCGAATCTCCCTGGTGACTGACTGGCATTCCTCGCGCACGCGCTGACCGGGCCAGCCGCCGATGATGGCGGAGAATAGCCCGGCCTCGCCGCCGGCGCGAACGATCAGCACGCCGTCCGGCATGGGCTGGAACTTGTCGACGACCTGGTCGGCGTATTTGGGCGGCAGGCCCTCGGGCACGCCCTGCGCGCCCCATATAAGGTCGCGGCCCGGCCGCTTCAGCACGGCGAACAGCTCGTCCTCGATGCGGCGGCGGTTCCAGCCGCCGTCCTTGAAGATCTTGTAGTGCTCGGGCGACAGCACCAGCACGGCGTTGCCGGCGTCGCAGAGCTTGGGGTGGCCGACGCCAAACAGGCCCATGGCCAGCGAGCGCACCAGCTCCTCGGGCGTGCGCGATCTCTGGTCGATGAAGCCGTGCACGCCCTCGCCGTGGAACAAGGTGACGGCGCTCTTGCCGGGTCCGATGCCGCGGCGCACCGACAAGGGCTCCCAATCGGGATCGGACTCGTCCTCGGCGAAGCAGAAGGTGTACTTGCCGGGATTGCCCAAGGTCGCGCGATCGATGGCGCCGGGCAGGCCGCCGCCGACGTTCCTGACGATGAGCTGCAGCGCACGGCCGATCGTGGCGTTGGCGCGGTTGCCCTGACCGAGCGCATTGACGCCGCTGTTCATGCCGATCGCCTTGGCGGCGGGACCGTTGATGATCACCAGCGGGCCGGAGAAGTGCGTGGTGCAGAGCAGGCCATGCAGGACGAACAGCGGATCGAGGGCCGCCTCCAGCACGCCCAGCACCACCGGCATGTACTCCGGCTTGCAGCCCGCCATCACCGCGTTGATCGCCACCTTCTCGACGGTGCAGGACGCGAGGTTGGGCGGGATCAGCCCCACCACCTCGTCGGGCTTGCGCTCGGTGCCGCCCAGCATGCGCAGGATGCGCTCGTCGGTCGGCGGCACGACGGGGAGGCCGTCGGTCCAGCCGCGCTCGAAGCAGGCCTCCATCGGATCGTCCCAGTTGCCGACGGCGATCTCGCGCGACTTGAGCCCGGGATCGCCGTAGCGCGCGATCAGCGCCTCGTGCACGCCAGGCTCGACGCTCTTGGAGCCGCAGCCGGGCTGCCAGTCGGGCAGGCCGTTGCCCGCAGCGGCATCACCGGCGAGCCGCATCCATTCCTTGCGCTCCCAGCCCACCGTGCGCTCGACCTCGCGGCCGTCCTTGAAGCGGATCAAGGTTGGCACCGCCTCGATGTTGAGGCGGAACGAGCGCTCGAGCGCATCGTCGTAGAGCACCGAGCGCACGCCCGACGGGAAGGTCGGATCGTCCTGGCTGACCACGGCCAGCGGGCCGGCGCGGTCGAGGCTCTGCATCACCGGCTCGACCAGCACGCAGGTCGGGCAGTCGCGCTTGGCGACGATGACCAAGCCGTCGCGGGGAAGGAGGGTATCAGGCATAAGGGCAGTTTCCTCCATCGACGAATTGCTGTCATCCCGAGCGAAGCGAGGGACCTTTAACGCCATGAGCAAAGGTCCCTCGCTTCGCTCGGGATGACAACTATGCGTTCAAAAGCGTCTCCACCTGCTTATCGATGAACGCCGCGTCCTCGGGGTTGGCGTTGGGATTACCGGCGCGATGGCCCCAGACCGACGGGATTTCGACCAGCTTGCCATGCTTCAGGTGCGGCAGCTCCTCGCGATTGTCGTCGGTCTGGAAATAGAGGTCGGTGGCCGAGGGCATCAGCAGGACCCGGGCCTTGATGCCGCTGAGCGCCATCTGAAGATCGCCCCGATAGAGGTCGTTGGCCGAGATGTCGCCGTTCTGCCAGGTCCAGAGCTGGGCCATCAGATCGCGCGCGTCGCGCCGCAGGAAGTTGGCTTCCCACGAGCGCACCAGGAAATCCTCCAGGCTGGTGAAGCCCAACCCGCGCCACATCTCGCGCCGATAGAAGGTTTGGCTCAGCGCCCAGCCGGCATAGATGCGGCCCATGGCGCGCAGGCCATCCTGCGGCGTGCGCGCGTTCTGCACCGCGGTGCGCACGCCTTCGAGAAAGACGAAGTTGTGCGGCGCGGTCCTGGCCGAGCCGCAGTTGACCACGATGCGCTCGACCGCCTCGCCGAAAAGCGCGGCCCAGTGATAGGCCTGCTGGGCGCCCATCGACCAGCCATAGATCATTTTTACGCGGTCGACGCCGAACAGTTCGGCCAAGAGGCGGCGCTGCTGCATGACGTTGTCGCAGGTCGTGACTTCAGGGAATTCCCCAGGCGTGTTCGACGGCGAGGATGAGAGGCCGTTGGTGAACATGTTGGGAATGACGATGAAGTAGCGACTCGGATCGAGGCAGTGCTCGACATTCACCAGCCATTCGATGTCGGTGTGATGCGCCGAGTAGCTCGTCGGATAGACGATGACGTTGTCGCGCTTGGGCGAGAGCGTGCCGAAGGTCTTGTAGACGATGCGTGCGGCCTTGAGCGTGCCGCCGCGTTGCAGCGCGAGCTCGCCGCAATCGAAGACGCCCTCGCTTGTCCTCACGCGAGGCTCCGCACGATCTCGCGTTGGACCTGGATGTAGCCCTTGGCGACGTACTTCAGATGCGGCCGCAGATGGCGATGCGCCTCGGGCAGGTTATGGAAGGCGATGTTGGGGAACAGGTGATGCTCGGCGTGATAGGGCAGGTTCCACATCAGGAAGCGCACGACGGGATTGCTGAGCGTGGTGCGCGTGTTGGCGAACCCGTCGTCGGAGTTGGGGCAGAGCGTGTGCTCGCAGAGAAGATAGAGCCGCAGGAATGGCAGGCCGACCAGCAACGGGAAGAACCACACCCACAACACGATCGTCGTCTGCAGCGCGATCGAGCCCACGATCAGCGCGGCATAGAGCGCCAGCAGCCAGCGGCCCCAGCGCCGCACCTCGGGCCACGCCGAGGGATGGATGTAGTCGACGTCGCCGCGATAGCCGAACGGGAACAGGAAGATGTCGCGCACGCGCAGCATCAGGAACGGGATCGAGCTCACGCGGAACAGGTATTGGCCCCACGTCCTGGGCGTGCCCGAGGTCACGAGCTCGGGATCGCGCGCCGGATCCTGCGTGTAGCGATGATGCGCCATATGATAGTGCCGGTAGAAGCCGGCATTGTTCAGGATCGCCGCCCCGGAGAAGAAGGCGAGCACGTCCGCCATCCAGCGCGTCTTGAACGAGCCGTAGTGCACCGACTCGTGCATGGCGCCGAACAGCGAATTGATGAAGAGGCCCTGGAACAGCAGCGCCGGCACCACCCACCACGTGTCCCTGGTCGCAAGCACCAGCCAGCCGCCGGCGACCAGCAACGCGAGATGTGCCGCCGTCTGCACCAGCCCGTGCCGGTCGGACCGGGCATAGAGGCGCTTCAGCACCTCCGCCGGCACGACCCGCATCTGGCGGGCGCGCTGGCCGGTTACGGTATAGGCGCCCATAGCCCGTCCTTGTAGGCGCGCTCGGTGCGCGCCTCGCCTGTCTTCTTGTCCTCTTCGCTGAGCCCGATCTGGTCGCCGACCATGCGGCTGATCGACGGGAAGGTGCCCCTGGGCTGGACGTAGTCGGGCTGCCACAGCTTCGAGCGCAACAGCGCCTTGGCGCAGTGCAGGTAGGCCTGTCGTACCGAGATCACGATGGCGCACTTGGGCTCCTTGCCCTGCACCGCCATCGACGCCAGCAGCTCGGGATCGACCGAGAGCCGCGCCGTGCCCGCCACGCGCACCGTGTCGGTGATGCCGGGAATCAGGAAGATCAGCGCGATCTCGGGATTCTCCAGCAGGTTTTTCAGCGTATCGAGCCGGTTGTTGCCCGGCCGGTCGGCCAACGCGATCGTGCGCTCGTCCAGCACCTTGAACGAGCCCGGCGGATCGCCGCGCGGCGTGACGTCCTGCTTGCCGGAAGCATCGGCGGTGGCGACCAGGCACATCGGCGACAGTTCGATGAAGCGACCCATGTGCACGTCGATACGGCCGATATCCTTCATCGCCGCGCCCTTCGAGACGGCGGCATAGGATCCGACCAGGGCGGCTGCACCGGCAGCATCGAGCAGGGCGGGCGAACGGGGCGCGAGGGCGTCGGGCATGGGACCTCCAATGGTCCGAAAAGCTAGCATGAATTGGGCCCATAACAGCTCGCCAAGACGACGTCGATTTGGCTAGAGTCGCATCGGGGCAGGCAGGGTGGCACATGAAAAGGCGCGAATTGATCGCAATTGGCGGCGCGGCGCTGGTTTCCACGCGCGTCCAGGCCGCCGAGCGTGTCATCGGCTGGATCTCACCCGAAGCGCGGGAAACCATCGCGCCGTTCTTCAAGGCCTTCCAGGCCGGCCTGCAGGCCAACACGCCGTCCGGCGAAACCGTGCGGGTGATCGAACGCCATGTCACGGGCGGGCCCGAAGCCATGCCGCAGGCGGTTGCCGAGCTGCAGAAGGATGGTGTCAGCCTGATCGTGGCGCAGGGCGGAGCCACCCTGGCCGTGGTGCGCGCCAAGCCCGCGGTGCCGGTGGTCTTCGCCTACAGCGGCGATCCCGTCGTGGCCGGCATCGCCCAGTCGTTCGCCCGCCCCGCCGGCAACGCCACCGGCATGAGCTTCATGTCGCTGGAGCTCAATCCCAAGCGCATCGATCTCGTGCGCATCGCCCTGCCGGAATGCCGCAAGGTAGCGCTGCTGTCGAACGCCCGCCATGCCGGCGAGGAGAACGACATCGCCGCCACCCAGCGCGCCGTCGAGCGCACCGGCATCGAGCTCACGGTGTGGCGCAGCCAAAGCCCGGCCGAGACGCCGTCGGTGATCGCCCAGGCGCTCGATGCCGGCGCCCAGGCCCTGGTCGTGCTGCCGAGCTCGCCCATGGTGCAACAGGCATCGGCCATGGTGAACCAGTGCCTCGCGCGCAAGGTGCCGGTCGTGTCGGGCTGGGCCAGCATGGCCCGCGCCGGTGCGCTGCTCACCTACGGCCCCAACCTGACCGACACCTATAAGCGTGTCGGCTGGTTCGTCATGCGCGTGCTGGGCGGCGCCCAGCCTGCCAACCTGCCGATCGAGCAGCCAACGGCCTTCGAGCTGGTGATCAACAAGAAGACGGCCAATACGCTCGGCCTCACCCTGCCGGTCAGTCTGCTGGCACAAGCCGACGAGGTCATCGAGTGAGGCGTCGACATTTCCTGCTTGCGGCCGGGGCGACGGGAATTGCGTCGCCAACGCGTTCACAGTCGCCCTCCGGACCACGCATCGCCTATTTGAGCGGCCGGTCCGCGGCCACCGACTCCCATCTGCTCGAAGCATTCCGCGCAGGCTTCAAGAACGCGGGCTTCGTCGACGGCCAGAACGTCACCATGGACGTGCGCTGGGCCGACGGCCGCTACGGCGATGTGGCGAAGATGGCGGCCGAGGTCGTGGCGACCAAGCCCGCCTTGATCGTCTCCGTCGGCGGCAACCCGGTCGCCATCGCGGCCAAGCAGGCGACGTCGACCATTCCTGTCGTATTCGGCGCCGGCGCCGATCCGGTCAAGATCGGGCTGGTCGCCAATCTCAACCGGCCCGAAGGCAACCTGACCGGCATGACCTTGTGGGCCAACGAGCTCGACGCCAAGCGGCTCGACCTGTTGCACGACATGTTGCCCACGGTGCGCACCGTGGCCGTACTGATGAACCCCGATAACCCGGGCTACGAGGAGCTTCTGCCGCGCACCCGCGAGACTGCCGCCGCGCTCGGCCTCGAAATCAAGCTCCTGACTGCGGCCAGTAGCTCGGCGATCGATCGCGCCTTCCAGTCCCTGCCGGCGGGCTCGGTCGATGCGCTGGCCGTCGGCGCCGATGCCTTCCTGATCAACGCCCGCGCCCGCATCCTCGCGCTGACCAACGAGCGCCGCCTGCCGGCGATCTTCCCGGCCCGCGAGTTCGCCATCGACGGCGGGCTGGCGAGCTACGGCACGAACTGGGCCGACATGTATCGCATCCTCGGCAGCTATGCCGGGCGCATCCTCAAGGGCGCCAAGCCGGCTGAATTGCCGGTGCAGCGCCCGACGACCTACGAGCTGGTGATCAACCTCAAGACCGCACGCGGGCTTGGCCTCGACCTGCCGCCGCTGATCCTGACGCGCGCCGACGAGGTCATCGAATGAGGCGTCGCCTTTTCCTTGCCACGGCGTCGGGACTGCCCTCCATCGCCTTGGCGCAAGGCACAGGCGTTCGTCGGGTCGCGGTCCTGATCGCGTTGAGCGAGTCCGATCCCGAAGGTCAGATGCGGTTCGGCGGCCTGCGCGAGGGCCTCCGCGACCTCGGCTGGATCGAGGGCAAGAACCTTGCGATCGACGCACGCTACGCCGGCGGCAGCCCCGAGCGCACACATGAGCTGGCCCAGGCGTTCGCTGCGGCATCGCCCGACGTGATCGTCGTCAACGGCACGCCGGCGCTGGGCGAGATCCACAAGGCGACGCGTACCATCCCGGTCGTGTTCATGGCGGCGGTCGATCCGGTCGGGCTGGGCTACATCGACAGCCTGGCCCGTCCCGGCGGCAACATCACGGGCTTCGGCTCTTTCGATGTCGCCCTCGTCGGCAAATGGCTGCAGCTCCTGAAGGAAGTGGCACCCTCTCTCAGCCATGCGACCTTCGCGCATAATCCCGCGAACACCCCCTACTATCCTCGACTCATCAAGCCGATGGATCGCCTGCCGGGTCTGGCCGATGTACCCGTCACGCTCATGGCATGGCAGAATCCGGCCGACATCGGCCGGGTGATTGCCGAGACCGCGCAGCGGCCCGATGGCTGCCTGCTTGTTCCACCGGACGGCTTCAACACGCGCCACAGAGCCGAAATCGCAAGCGGCGCGTTGGCCGCCGGCCTGCCGCTGATCGCCACCTATCCGGCCTTCGTGCGATCTGGCGCGCTGATGTCCTACAGTACGGACACGAACTACTACCGACAGGCCGCAGGCTACGTCGATCGCATCCTCAAGGGAGCAAGGCCGGCCGACCTGCCGGTGCAATTGCCCACCAGGTTCCAGCTCATGATCAACATGGCCACGGCCCGCAGGCTCGGCCTCACGGTGCCCCCGACCTTGCTGGCGACAGCCGACGAGGTGATCGAATGAAACGGCGCCGTCTTCTGGCCGTGGCCGGCGTATCAGCTGCGCTCCATGCGGCTGCGGCACACGCCCAGCGACCGCTGCCGCGCGTCGGCTTCCTGATCGCGGGCGCTCCCGAGCCGTTCTGGACTCTCTTCCGCAAAGCCATGGCCGACCTCGGCTACGTCGAGGACCGCACCATGAAGTATGAGTATCGCGTCGCCGATGCCGGCCGCGGTGAATTGCCCGCGATGGCCGCCGAGCTGACCGCGCTGAACGTCGATGTCATCGTGGCGTTCCTGACGCCCGCGATCAACGCGGCGCGCGCGGCCACTACCAAGATCCCCATCGTCGTCTACGGTGGCGTGACCGCGACGGGCACGGTGACCAACATCGCCCGGCCGGAGGGCAACTTCACCGGCGTGGCGGGCGCCACCGTCTTCCTGGCCGGCAAGAGCGTGCAGCTCTTCCATGAGATCAAGCCCGCCACCAAGGCGCTGGGCCTGCTGCTCAACGCGCCCGATCCGTTCCACCTGGCGCTGCAGCGCGCGGTCGACGCGGCAGGCAAGGCCCAGCAGATCGAGATCGTCCCGATCATGGTCACGGGCCGCGACGAGCTACCGGCCGCCTACGAAGAAATGGTGCGCCGCGGTGTCGACGGCGTGCTGGTGCATCCCAGTCTGCCGCTGGAGATGACGGCGACGCTGGCCGTCAAGAACGGCTTGGCCGCCGTTTCCTACTTCCGCGAGTTCGCAAGGGCCGGCGGGCTGATTTCGCTGGGCGCCGACCAGGTCGAAATCTGCCGCCTGATGGCGGGCTACGTCGACCGGGTGCTGAAGGGCGCGCGTCCGGCCGACCTGCCGGTGCAGCAGGTGGCCAAGTTCGAGCTGGTCGTTAACCAGAAGACGGCACGAGCGCTGGGTCTTTCGTTGTCGCCAATGTTCCTCACCCGCGCCGACGAGGTGATCGAATGAAACGGCGCCGTCTTCTGACCGCCGCGGGCGCATCAGCTGCGCTCCATGCTGCCGTGGTGCACGCCCAGCGACCGCTGCCGCGCGTTGGCTTCCTGATCGCGGGCGATCCCGAGCCGATCTGGACGTTGTTCCGGACGGCGATGGCCGAGCTCGGACACGTCGAGGACCGCACCATCAAATATGAGTATCACGCCGCCTATGCAGGCCGCGGCCAGCTGGCGCCGATGGCCAACGAGCTGGTCACGCTTAATGTCGACGCGATCGTGGCCGTCCTGACGCCGGCGATCGAGGCGGCCCGGGCGGCGACCCAGAAGATCCCCATCCTCTTCAACGGCGGCGCACCGGAGACGGGCATCGTGACCAACGTTGCACGGCCGGAAAGCAATCTGACCGGCGTCTGGGGCGCCACCTCGATGCTGGCCGGCAAGAGCGTGCAGGTCTTCCACGAGATCAAGCCCGCCACGCGGGCGCTCGGGCTTCTGCTCAATGCGCCCGATCCGTTCTACGTTCCGCTGCAGCGCGAGGTCGAGGCCGCCGGCAAAGCCCAGCAAATCGAAGTCGTCCCCTTGATGCTCAAGGGCCACGAGGAGCTGGAGGCCGCTTGTACGGAGCTGGCGCACCGCGGCGTTGATGGCGTGCTCGTGCAGCCCAGCCTGTCGCTGCAGGCGGCGGCGGAGTTCGCGCTGAAGAGTCGGCTGCCCGCCGTTTCCTTCCGCCGCGAGTTCGCGGCCGCGGGCGGGCTGTTGTCGCTGGGTGCCGACCAGGCCGCGATCGCCCGGACCTTGGCGGGGTACGTCGACAGGGTATTGAAGGGCGCGCGCACGGTCGACCTGCCGATCCAGCAGGCGACCAAGTTCGAGCTGGTCGTTAACCAGAAGACGGCGCGGGCGCTTGGCCTTACCCTGTCGCCGATGTTCCTCACTCGCGTCGATGAGGTGATCGAATGAAGCGCCGCCTGATCTTTGCCGCCGCCGCATCGCTGGCCTCCACCAGCGGGTGGGCGCAGGCGCCCGAGCGGCCGCGCAAGGTCGGCGTGCTGATCGACGGATC
>DATGZZ010000750.1:0-7349 GCA_035296945.1 Reyranella sp. | reverse complement strand
GAAGCCGAAGGCCTGCGCCAGGGCACGCTTCGAGAGATCCTCGCCGCGACCGTGATCCAGCGCCCTTCGGTCGGCGGAGCTCAGCAAGGCGTCGCGATAGGGAAAGTAGAAGGTGGCGAGGGCCCGGCCGGCGTCCTGCAGCGCCGCGCTGTCGAGCGGATCGACCAGCCCTGTGGCGGCGACGGCGGCTGTCGCCTGCTGGGCGGCCGTGCGGGCGCGTCGGCGATCGGTGTCGCCAAAGGCCAGCACGATGCGGCGACCGAGGCTGCGCGACACGGCCTGGGTGGCAAGCTGCGCAACCGGGTCCTGCTCCTCGCGCGGCAACAGCGCCAGCAGATCGGTCCGGATGGGAAAGCCGGCCATCCCCAGCGCCGTCAGGTAGACGGCGGCCGCGGCGACGATCGCGAGCCAGAGCGCCGCCAGGAGGCGCGTCATGGGCGGCTGGCCGTGTCGAGCAACTCGCTGGCTTCGGCGTCGAGCGGACCGCGCGATGACGCCTGCTGGCTGAACTCGATGCGGTCCCAGTCGCCGTTGGTGCGCATCACCTCGACCGAATCGACGTAGCGGCTGCCGCGCACCACGACATGGCGCAGCGGCGGGCCGTCATTGCCGGCGCGCAGCGGCGTCAGTGTCACCGTCCAGGCCTTGTCGGTGCCCTCGCGCCGGACATCGAACACCGCGGCAAGCTTCTGCCAATCGCCGATCAGCGCCGCGCCGAAGATCTCGTACAGGCGCACGATCGCCGGCAGCCTGGACGCCGGATAGTGGGTCGTGGCGCCGCCGACGATGCGCTGGACGATGCCGCCCGGTCCCATTGCCGTGATCAAGGCGAAAGGCGTCTCGGCGTGCCACAGCACGCCGCGCCCGGGAGCGAGGATGAACGAGCCGGTGCTGGTCAGGGGGGCATTGAACCCCTGCAGGAAACGCTGCTGCGTGAAGCGGCCGCGCAGGATCTCGCCGCTGGCCAGGGTCAGGGTTTGCGCCTGGCCGGTTGCCGCGCTCTGAACCAGCGCCGCCGCGAGAGCAGCGCCGAGCATCTGCCGGCGAG
Organism: Reyranella sp.; assembly: GCA_035296945.1. Taxonomy (GTDB): domain Bacteria; phylum Pseudomonadota; class Alphaproteobacteria; order Reyranellales; family Reyranellaceae; genus Reyranella. The sequence goes on along the minus strand of DATGZZ010000750.1, from coordinate 6,301 downwards.
GGATCACAGGCGGCTCCGCACGCAGGCGATCAGCTCGGGAGGCGATTCGAACGACATCTCGCCCGTTGCGATCGAAACCGCGACCTGTGTGGTGCGCCCCTTGGTCAGGACCTCGCGCGAGGTGGCATCGAACACCCGATAGTCTATGCAGATCCGGTTCTCGTACTCCCTGAGCGTCGCGCGCACAGTGAATTCCTGGGCGAGCCGCAGCGGGCGGACGTACTTGATCGACAGGTCGACGATGGGCCAAGCGAAGCCCGACGCCTCCATTGCCCGGTAGCCGAAGCCGATCTCGTCGAGCAGCGCGGCGCGCGCCTCCTCGAAGTAGCGAAGGTAGTTGCCGTGCCAGACGATGTTCATCGGATCGAGGTCGTGGAACTGCGTCCGACGCGTCACTTCGGTGCTGATCATGGAGATACTGTTGAGCCGGACGGTCGCCAAAAGTCATAAAAGTTGTACCACTGGAAGGGGTCTTCCAGCACATGCTTCTCCAGGCGGGCGGCGTAGGTGGCGGCATACGCCGCGAGCGCCTCGCCGCGCCGTCCGCGCGGCAGGACGACGCGGTCGGCCAGCCGTTCGACCCGCAGGCCATATCGCTCGCCCTCGCGACGGCAGAAGAAAAGGTAGACGGGGCAATCGAGCAGGGCCGCCAACAGGTAGGGGCCCTGCGAGAATTCGGCGGGAGTGCCGAGGAACGGCGCGGCGCTGGTCCGGCGGCCGCCGCCGACGGGCGTGCGATCGCCGGCAATGAACAGCCAGTCGCCGTTTTCGACCCTTTGCTCGAGCGCGATGGCGGTGTCGGGGCCCATTTCGGTGACCTGGAAGGTATTGACGGCGGCTTCCGGGTTGAACTCGCGCAGGATGCGATTGTAGTTCTCTGCATGCCGCGTGTGCATGAGCACGACGACACGCCGACGCGTGTCGGCATCGAGCAGGGCGCGCGAGATGTCGACGTTGCCGTGATGGGAAACGATGAACACCGCGCCACGCGTTTGCGCTATCGCTTCGTCGAGTGCGCTGACCTCCACTGGCATTACGGCGTCAGCGGGCATCCGGCCCATCCAGGCGATCAAACTGTCGAGCGCACGACGGGCAAAGGACATGAAATGACGATATCCGTCCCACCAGCCGGGAGGCGATCGACCGCTGGCGGCGAAGGCGCGGGCAAGGAAGTCGAGCGATGCGCGCCGGCGCTCGCCGGCGGTGAGGTAGAAATAGAGCACGACCGGCGCGAGAATCGCCATGCAGCCGCGGCGCCCCAGCAGACGATAGGCCCCGGCGCTGACCTGCAGTCCCCAATAGAGGCCGCGCTCGGCGAGCCCCGCCCAGTGCGTCGCTGACGCCGAGCGTCGCCGGCGCTGCCACAGTAAGGCGGGCCAGGTGAAGAGCGTGCCGAGCAGCAACCGCGTGTGCATGCGACTGATGCGCCAGTTGTCGCGCCACATCCTGAAGTTCGACAGGTTGCCGGGCGGATAGGCGACTCGCACCGGATGATTGACGACCGGCGTGCCGGCCCGGTGCAGGCGCACGATGATCTCGGTGTCGAAATCCATGCCCTCGCCAATGCCGGCGTCCTTGTCGATCAGCGCGGCGACGGCGGCCAGCGGATAGACGCGCAAGCCACACATCGAATCGCGGATGCCGAAGGACAGGGTTTCGATCCAAACGCAGACATGCGTGATCCAACGCCCCATGACCCGTCCCAGGGGAGCCGACCCGTCGTAGACCGCCCAGCCGGCCACGACCGCGTCCGGACGATTCTGCGCCAAAGCGAGCATGTCGGCCACTGCCGTCATGTCGTGCTGGCCGTCGGCATCGACCTGGAGGCAGTGGCTGAACCCCGCCGTGCGGGCGAGCGCGAAGCCCGCGAGAACGGCGGCGCCCTTGCCCCGATTGGTGTCGAACCGCGTCACCCGCACGCCATGCTCCGACGCGTCGAGTGCGGCGAGCGCCATGCGTGCCGGCGGCTCGCTGCCGTCGTCGATCACGAAGACGGCTAATCCCAGCGTACGCAGCCGTTCGACGATGGCCGGCATCGCTTGCCAGTGGTTGTGGCTGGGGATCACGGCGCAGGCGCGAATGCTTGCTGCCGTCATGCGCCGCCGCCGGCAACCGTCCCCGATGCGTAGACCGCGTCGAGGTGCCGGTATTCGAACTGCACGCGTCCGCCGGAGAGGCGGCGCAGCACCAGCGTCACATCGGCCTCCGGCTGCAGCAGGCGGCGGAACTTGGTCTGGATCTTCGCAGCGCCGTCCGGCAGCAGGTCCAAATGCCGGGCGGAAAAGCGCACGACCCAATCGACCAAGCAGACGCCCGGCACGACGGGCAGGCCGGGGAAGTGGCCGGCCAGAGGCGCCAGGTCGGCATCGATGTGCAGGTCGAGCTCGACACCCTCCGCCGTCTGTCGGCAGGCGAGCACGCGCGGCTCCACTTTCGGTGATGTGTTCATGACCACTGGTAGCCCTAGCTAGGGCGTGTCGAACAAGGCCGCAAGGTCGGGGGCGCTGACCTTGCCGAGTGGCCCGGTGGGCAGTCGAGGCACGAAGCGCCAGCGCCGTGGCAGGGCAGTGGATGGCAGGGTTGCGGCAAGCTCACGGCGCAGGCGACGGCCCAGCCTGAACGCGCCGGATGTCGCGAGCTGCTGCTCGCCGATGTTGTCGAGCACGACGATCCCGGCGAGATAGGGTGTGGCTGCGCCCAGCACCACGACGGCGGCTTGCGCCACGCCCTCGAGCTTGGCCAGCCGCGTCTCGCAGTCGGTCAGGCTGATGCGTATGCCCTCGATCTTGGTGATGCGATCGGCGCGGCCCAGCAAGCGAAAGCCATCATCGCCATCGAGCTCGATGAGATCGCCGGTCTCGCCGTTCTCGATGTCGCCAAGGTAGGGTGAACGAACCTGTATGCGGCCGTCGTCGAGGCACTTCACGCCGACGCCGGGCAGGGGCCGCCACGGCGGTTGTTCGTCGCCGTCGCGCAATCGGCTGGCGACGACCCCGGCTTCGGTGCTGCCGTAGAACTCCCGCACGGGACAGCCCAGCAATTCGCGGGTCGCCTCGGCGGCGCTCTCGGGAAGCGGCGCGCCTCCCGACAGCACGGCGCTCGGGCGACGCTCGACCGGCAGCGCTGGAAGGCCGCCGAGACGGGACAGGTGCGAAGGACTGGTGACCAGCGCCGAGCCGCGGTCCATCGATGTCAGCAAAGGCTCCCAGAACTGATGGGGGTTGCCGACAAAGGCGCGACGGGTGGCAAGCGGCCAGCACAGGCGGAAGGTCAGACCATAGAGATGGTTGTGAACGACCGTCCCGTGGACCCAGGCCGCGCTGGGCACGGCCTCCCCGAGCAGGCGATCGACCGTGGCGGCCTCGAGTTCGAGCTGCCGCACGGTCTTGGCAACGCGCTTGGGCGCGCCCGTCGAGCCCGAGGTGAAGAGGGTGACGCACGCCTTTTCTGCGTCCATGGTCGGCAGGCTCGATACGCCGTCTTCGTGCGCCAGCATCAGCGTGCGCTCGCGTCCCGTCACCGCGCCGTCCGTGACGACATGGTCGAAGGCGCCCGACATGGCCGCCAGCGTGGCCGGCAGGGTATTCGATGGAAAGACGGTCTCCGCGCCGTTGTGCGCCAGCGCGAACCAGCCCACGGTTGCCCAATAGGCGTCGTTGCACGCCACCAGGCCGCGGCTGCAACCGATCGCCGCCAGGCGTGCTGCCGCCGCCGCGACATCGGCACGAAAGCGCTGCAGGCGAATGACCTGTCCTTTGCTCGAGGCGACCGGCCTTTCGGCCGCAGCATCGCCCAGCAACAGGCTGGCGAGCGGTCCGGCCGTCATCGCGGCTGTCGCGGGGCAATCGTGCGGCGAACCATCCATTCGCCGGCAAAGAGGGCGCCGGAAACGAGATACGACAGCAGGCCGGTCCACAGCGCCCACGCCGCGTCGTTGTGGGACAGGGCGAGATGCGCCGCTATGGCGGCATTGACGACCAGCCACGCGGCCCAGATCAGCGTCACGTTGCGGCAATAGAAGCGCAAGCCGGGTGACCATGGCTCGCCGGACCCCAGCGCGAAGCGCTCGATGAGGCTGGGCGGATGCCACAGGGTCGCGGCAAACACGCCCGCCGCGGCGAGGCTGATCAGGACGGGATAGGCGCGCGCTGCCAAGGCGGCGTCGACCACTGCCAGCCCGGCCAACGCGGCTGCCGCAAGGATCAACGCGGGCCGCCAACCGCCGGCGCCGATTTCTCCGAAAGCCAGTCGCGCCCCGATGATGAGCAGAGCCAGGATGATGAACAGCGACGGTTCGATAGCGCCGCGCAGAAAGAAGACGATGGCCGGATAGACGACACCAAATCCGATCAGGACGATGTTGGCCAGCGCGCGCTGCCTAGGCATGGAGCAAGGCGGTGACTCTGTCGACCACGTCACCCACGGTTCGCACCGTCTTGAATTCCTGGGGCGAGATTCGGCGGCCGGTGATTTCCTGAAGCTTCACCACCAGGTCGAGAGCATCGATGCTGTCGAGGTCGAGTTCCTCGTACAGCCGCGCCTCGGGCCGGATCTTCTCCTCGGGCACCTCGAACATGTCGGTGAGGTAACGTGCGAGACGTCGATACACCTCGTCCCTGGACAACATGATGGCCTCTATCTGTCGCGCTTCAATCTTACGAATTTCGCGAGATGCCTGATATCCCGGAAATACGCCTTAACTTCGTCCGTGGCGGTCTCGATCGTGATCCCGTAGCGCTTGCGCAAGGCGACGCCGATCTCCAGCGCATCGATCGAGTCCAGCCCGAGGCCGCCTTCGAACAGGGATTCATCGATATTGATCGCCGCTGGCTCGATGCCCTCGAGCTTCAGCGTCGTGACGATCAGTTCACTGATCTCGTTCTCGAGACTATCTGACTGCAAGCTGCTCATTGTAAAACCTTTCGACCCGCCGGACGATGTCACGGGCCGCCCGAGAACGGTAGTTCTCACCCTGCCAGCTGGCGGCCCGGATCCAGCCCGCCGGCGACACCCTGAACTGCGGCCGGCGCGGCGGGATCGCCCACCATTTTTCGCCCTTGGTCAGCATCGGCGGCACGCAGCTGATCAGGGCGAGCTGGATATCGACTTCCAGCAAAGTTGCAAGATGCGCGAACCCGCGGTGGAAGCGCACGGGCATGCCGGGCTGCGAGCGGGTGCCTTCCGGAAAGATGATCAGGCTGCGGCCGTCGGCCAAAGCCGCCCGGCAGGCGGCCACGAGCGCTTCGGGTTCGAGGTCGTTGGGGATATAGCCGCTGCCACGCACGAGGCGCCCGAGAAACGGGCTGTCCCATAATTCGCGCTTCACGATGCACTGCACCCGCGGGATGAACGCCGAGAGCAGCACGATGTCGATCAAGGTCGGGTGGTTGGCGACCACGATCACGCCCTTGCTGCCGAGCAGCGCGGCCGGATCCTCGAATTTGACCGCTATGACGCGCAGCGTCGACAGCATGCCGATGAAGGCCTGGAACGCCCGGCGGATCAGCGCATGGTATCGCTCGCGCCGGCGCGACGGGTCCGGCGTCAGGAGGTCGATCAACGGGAATGCAATGACGGCCAGCGCCAAGCCGCCACCCAGGAAGACAATGAACCCCAGCCCCGTCCCGACAAGCCGTAAGGCGTGGTCGAGCGGCTTACGGAACACGGCGCCAGATCCACTGTGTCCGCTGCCCGATCGCGCGGGCGTGCGGCTCGTTCGACAGGAAGAAACGAAGGAAATCGGCAGCCATGCAGGCGGCCGGCTCTGCATCCGTGCCGGCCGGCGCCAGTTCGAGCGCGACGTCGCGGCCCGGGACGGCGCCCGGGGCGCCCAGCGCAAGCGCCATCACCAGGGGCAGCGCCGCGTCATCGGGCTCGCGGAAGGCCTCGTAGCCGCCGGGAAGCTTGTCGTCGCCATGCACCAGGATGACCGGCTCGTCGGGGCGTTCGGCAATGCAGCTTGCCGCCTCGAGCAGGCCGTTGGCGAAGCTGTCCCACCCCGCCGACAAGGCGGTGTGACCGAGACGATTGCCCGTATGGATCGACAGCAGGCCCAGCAGTGCGTGGTGGATCGCCATGCTGAAATCGGTCGGCGATGGCATGCCATCGGCCTCGATGGCGTCGAGAACCGTCAGGGCGCGGGTGAGCTCGCCGTGGCGTGTGCTGAGAACGTAACGCGCCGGCGGCAATCCGACAGCACAGTCGTTGATCGCGCTGACGAGCCGTTGCCCAAAGGGACTGAGACGGCGGCGCAACATCATTGGCAAGGCCGGCGTCGGCGTTGTCGGTTCGCCATCATGGT
>DATGZZ010000749.1:0-2918 GCA_035296945.1 Reyranella sp. | reverse complement strand
TGCGGGTGAGCTTGGACCGCACATAGTCCTCGCGGGTGTCGTTGGCCTTCACGTCGACGGCCAGCCGCGCGGGCTCTGTCGCGACAAGGTCGCCCGCCTGGCCCAGCATGCGGTCGATGGCGGGCTTCAGGAACAGGAGCGCGCAGACCATGGTCGAGACCGGATTGCCCGGCAGTCCGAGCACACGGGCGCGGTCCTTGGCGGCGAACATCAGCGGCTTTCCGGGGCGCATGGCGATGCGCCAGAAATCCATGGCGAAGCCCTGCGCCTTGAGCGCGGCCTGGACGAGGTCGTGGTCGCCCACCGAGGCGCCGCCCAGGGTGATCAGAAGGTCGTGCTGGGCGCCGGCGGCGATGCGCGCCTGGATCAGCGCCGCATCATCGCGCGCGATGTCGAACAGGGTGGGCTCGCCGCCCCAGGCGCGCACCAGGGCGGCCACGGCGATGCCGGAGGAGGAGACGATCTGGTTGCGGCCGACCGGCTCGCCCGGCATCACCAGCTCATCGCCGGTCGACAGGATCGCGACACGGGGCTTTCGATGCACCGCCAGCCACGGCAGGTTCATGGCGGCGGCCAGCGCCACGTCGCGCGTGGTGAGCGTGCGGCCGACGGCGAGGGGGCGGTCGCCGGCCGTGAAGTCGAGCCCGGCCTTGCGGATGTGGCGGCCGATGCGCGGCGCCTCGAGGATGGTGATCGCGGTTCCGTCGGCCTTGGTGTCTTCCTGGATGACGATGGCATCGGCGCCCATGGGCAAGGGCCCGCCGGTGAAGATGCGCACCGTCTCGCCGGGTTTCAGGGCATGGTCGTACGAACCGCCGGCCGGCGCCTGGCCGACCAGTTTCAGCGTCATCGGTGCGGCCGGCACGTCCTCGGCGCGCACGGCGTAGCCGTCCATGGCCGAGAGGTCGGCGGGCGGCTGGGTGAGCCGTGCCGCGGGCGAGACCGCGAGCACGCGCCCGGCGGCGTCGGCGACCGACACCATCTCGGCCGGCAGCGCCTCGAAGGCCGCGATCACGCGGGCATGGGCGTCGCGAACGGTGAGCATTACGCAGTCTTCCGGACCGCGGGCCTCCAGGCCCGCTCATGATCATGATGCGGGCCTGGAGGCCCGCGGTCCAATGACAGACTAAGCATTATACGTTCCCGACTTGCCGCCCGACTTATGTAGGAGCCGGACGTCGGAAATCACCATGCCGCGGTCGACCGACTTGCACATGTCATAGACGGTCAGCGCCGCGACCGAGGCCGCCGTGAGCGCCTCCATCTCGACGCCGGTGCGGCCCTTGAGCCGGCAGGTCGCCTCGATGTCGACGGCGTTGCGCTTGGCGTCGAGCGTGAGCTTCACGTCGACCGAGTTGAGCGCCAGCGGATGGCAGAGCGGGATCAGGTCGGGCGTCTTCTTGGCGGCCATGATGCCGGCGAGCTGCGCCACCGCCAGCACGTCGCCCTTGGCGGCCTTCTTGGTGGCGATGAGCTTCAAGGTCGCCGGCTGCATGATGACGCTGGCCCGCGCCACGGCGATGCGCTCGGTGACGTCCTTGCCGCCGACATCGACCATGTGCGCGTTGCCGCGCTCGTCGAAGTGGGTGAGCGTCTTCTTCCGGCTCATGCCGCCTTCGCCAGGATCTCGCGCACGGCCGCCTCGACGTCGGGCTTGCGCATGAAACTTTCGCCGATCAGGAAGGCCGAGGCGCCGACCTTGGCCATGCGCAACAGGTCGGCCGGCGAGCCCAGGCCGCTCTCGGCCACCAGCACGCGGTCCTTGGGCACCATCGGGGCGAGCTGTTCGGTGGTGGCAAGGTCGACGGCCAGCGTCTTGAGGTTGCGGTTGTTGACCCCGATCAAATCGCTGTCGATTTTCAACGCCCGTTCCAGCTCGGCGGCATCGTGCACCTCGACCAGCACGTCCATGCCCCATTTGTGCGCGAGCTCCGCCAGCTCGGCGGCCAACCGGTCATCGAGGCAGGCCATGATCAGGAGGATGCAGTCGGCGCCCAGTGCGCGCGCCTCGACCACCTGGTAGCGATCGATCATGAAATCCTTGCGCAGCACCGGCAGCCGCGTGGCGTCGCGCGCCTGGCGCACGAACTCATCCTTGCCCTGGAAGTAAGGCTCGTCGGTCAGCACCGACAGGCACGTGGCACCACCGCGCTCGTAGGCGCGGGCGAGGGCAGGCGGGTCGAAGTCGGGGCGGATCAGGCCCTTGCTGGGCGAGGCCTTCTTGATCTCGGCGATCAGGCCGTAATGGCCCGCCGCGATGGTGGCCTTGAGCGCCTTGGCAAAGCCGCGCGGCGAATCGCTGTCGCGCGCCAACGCCTCGACCATGCGCATCGGCCTTTGCGCCATGCGGCCGCCGACGTGGCTGCGCTTGCGGGCGACGATTTTGTCGAGCGTGTCGCTCATGCGCAGATCCTTTGCAGGGTGGCGAGCGCGTGGGCCGCCTTGCCGTTGTCGATCGATTGGATGGCAAGCGCGGCGCCCTGCTTGAGGTCGGAAGCCTTGCCGGCGACCATCAGCGCCGCCGCGCTGTTCAGCACGACGATGTCGCGAAATGCATTCTTCTCGCCGCCCAGAACGGCCTTGATGGCCGCGGCGTTGTGCGCGGCATCGCCGCCCTTGAGCTCGGCCATCGAGGCGCGCTTCACGCCGACGTCTTCCGGCGCGATCTCGATCTCGCGCACCTTGCCGTCCTCGAGCGAGGCCGCCCAGCTCCTGGTCGTGGTGGTGAGCTCGTCCATGCCGTCCTGGCCATGCACGACCAGGGCGCGCTCGAGCCCGAGCTGGCCCAGCGCCTCGGCCACCGGCTTCAGCCAGCGCCGGTCGAACACACCGACGAGCTGGCGTTTCACCGTGGCGGGGTTCGACATCGGGCCCAGCAGGTTGAAGATGGTGCGCGTGGGTGCCAGCTCGACGCGCGG